>CALELC010000040.1 GCA_937904535.1 uncultured Planctomycetaceae bacterium | reverse complement strand
CCCTCAAGCCCTCGCCACCGCCGCGTAAACCCTGCAATCCCTGACATACACCCGACGTTGCCGGCGACGAGGCGCCGCGGCGCAGACGCCGGTAGGCTGACCAGCGGACAAACAACTCATCGAGCGAAACCGCGGCTAACAATGCGGCCCCAATGATCACCATCTCCCATTCCTGCGAGATCCCCAGCACGATGATCGCTTTATAAAGGCAACGCATCACGGCCGCCCCTGCGATGACGCTGAGCACCGCTCCGCGACCGCCCCGCAGACTGCAGCCGCCCAAGACCGCTGCGGCAATCGCATACAGCTCATAAAAAGAACCGGTGGACGCTGGCTGAACCGAATTGAGTTCCAGCGTGAAGAGGATCCCGGTCAGTCCTGCTAACAACGAACAGCTCACATAAGCGAGCACCACCAGGGCTGAAGTGTTGACGCCGCTGTAGCGCGCCGCACGCTCGTTTTCACCGGTGGCCAACAGGTGCCGCCCCCACACCATGCGGTTGAGGAAAATCCAGGCGGTGATCGCGACCAGCACCAGGATCAGCCCGCTGACCGGAAAATCGATCCACGCGATCTCGCTCCAGGAGGTCGATGCTCCGCTGATCCGTGACACCAACGGCACCGGCACCTGCCACACCGAGCCGGTGACGGTGGCTTTGAAATCACTCAGCGAGCCGAGCAGCCCAATTTGATTGTCGCCGGTCAGCACCCGAGCGATTCCGCGATAGATCAACAGGCCACACAATGTGACAACAAACGGCTGCAGCCGTCCCCAGGTGATCAGCAGCCCGTGAATCAGCCCGATCGCCGCCGATATCCCTAGCACGGCCGCCGCGGCAAAGTAGGGATTGGTGTGCGATAGTTGGTCTAGCCGCACGCTTACTCCCGGACGGAGCAACTGCAAGCGGTCGCGGAGCTCGATCCAGTCCTGCCCTTCCAGCTTGACGATGCGGCGAACGACGACTGCCGAACGCCCGGCGGTACTCTCAAAGCTCAGCTGATCGCCCGGCTGAATATCCGGTAGCGGATCGTCCAGCCGCAATGCCGGCCCAGTTAGCGGCGCAAGCGGTTCGGCACGAGTTTCGGCGATTCGGCTCTCAAAATCGCTCGGGACAAAGTGGACATCCACGATCTGTACTAAGAGCACGCCCGATAAGGCCACGAGCGAGCCGATCGACAGATCGATCCCGCCCGTGATGATCACCATTGCCACGCCGAGCGAGATCAATCCGTACAGCCCGGTGTCGCGGACAATCGCGCGGAGGTTCGCCGGCGAGGCAAAACTTCCTTCAAGCAGACTGGTCACGACGACGATCGCGATCAGCAGCAGGAAGATCCCGAGATTCTTGATACGCATCAGTTCACGGCTGCTCGGCCGTCTGATCGGTCTGGGCCTCTTCTTGGCGTTCTTGGAACGCCTCTTCCTCACGCTGCTGCAGCTCTGAATCAGGAATTTCCAGCGCCGCTTCGCTGGGTGACGGCTCAGCCGGCGGAGTCGGTTCGCTGCGGCATCCGGCCAGCGGGGCGACGAGTAACAGGAGGATGTAAATCCAGTAGAATCGTTTCATGTCGCCGGACCTTTGCGAACGGGGAAAAGCTTGTTGCTGACGCAGCCAGATAATACTTGTGATCACCAGAGCATTGAACTGCAAAATCGAAAACCAACTGAGCTGCGCGCCTGATCTGCCCCACGCTGGCAGCTGGCTGTCTCGAGATGCGCGGAGAGGCTGTGCCTATCTTACTGCCTGTTTGATCGTGCTGGGGCTGCTCCAGAATGCACCGGCGCGGGCGGTCGATTTCGAACGAGAGATCGCTCCGATTCTGGAAACTCATTGCTTAGCTTGTCACGATGCTGCGGCAGCCAACGCAGATGTGCGTTTGGATCTGCGCGAGCATGCTCTGCAGGTGATTACACCGGGCGAGCCGGAGGAGAGTCTGCTGCTGCAACAGGTTGAGGGCGACGAGCCGGCGATGCCACAAGACGCACCGCCCCTGTCGGCCGCCGAGCTGCAACGGCTCCGCGACTGGATCGCTGCCGGAGCCCCGTGGCCAGAGCAACGCGTGCTTGGGCATGACCCGCAGCGCGACCTCAACTGGTGGAGCCTGCGGCCATTGCCAGAGTCAGGTTCACACGTCGTGGCGCCCGGCGAGGGCCGAAACCCCGTCGACGTGCTACTCGAGCGGCGGTTGGCTGCTGCCGGAATCACACCGCGGCCGCCGGCTGAGCCCGACGTATTGATTCGGCGGCTGACCTACGACCTGACCGGCTTGCCGCCGACACCGGAGGAAGTGGCGGCGTTCTCGTTGGATAACTATGAGCAAACCGTCGATCGACTGCTCGCCTCGCCCGCCTTTGGTGAGAAGTGGGCGCGGCACTGGCTCGACGCAGCGAGGTATGGCGAGACGCATGGTTATGACAAAGATCAGCCAAGAATCCATGCCTGGCCGTATCGTGATTATGTCATCGCGGCCTTCAACGACGACAAATCTTATCTGCGATTTGTGCAGGAGCAGATCGCGGGCGATGCGTTGTTTCCCGAAGACCCGGCGGGGGTGATCGCGCTCGGCTTCCTCGCCGCCGGCCCGTGGGATCTGATCGGCCACGTCGAAGTTGGTGAACAAAAAATCGATGGCCGAATCGCTAAACATCTCGATCGCGATGAGATGATTTCAGCGGTTTTTAATGTCTTCACCAGCACCACAGTGCAGTGCGCCCAGTGCCATCATCACAAGTTCGACCCGGTGAAGATGGAAGATTATTACCGCTTGCATGCGGTCTTTGCCGCCGTCGATCGGGCTGATCGAGAGTACGCTGGTCCGACACCCGAACAGCAGCGGCAGCGGGCAGCCTGGTCCGCTGAGCTCGCTGAACTCGACCGCGAGCGATCCAAAATCGATGCCGCCGTTCGCGCTGCGATTACCGCGCGGGCCGCCGGACATGAGCAACGGATCGCCGAACTGAAACAAGACTCACTTCCTCCACCGCACCCCGCCTACGGTTGGCACAGCGAAATCAGCTCACAACCTGAAGCCGCGAAGTGGGTGCAGGTCGATCTTGGTGAGCCTCAGCCGGTGCATCAAATCCGCCTGATTGCCGCCTTCGATAACTTCGCCAGCATCGGCGCTGGATTCGGGTTTCCCGTTCGCTACAAGGTAGAAACCGCTGACGACGCCGAGTTCACTGTGGCCGTACGGCTGCTGCACGATGCCAGCGACGCCGACCAGATCAATCCTCAGGATGAACCGGTCACGATCGATCTCGATGGTGCGCCGCTGCGATACATTCGCGTTACCGCTACGCGACTGGCCCCGCGGACGGATGACTTCATCTTTGCGCTGGGTGAGCTGGAAGTGATTGGCGGCGACCCGAGCCACAACTGGGCCCGCGGTGCACGGGTAACCTCCAGCGACAGCATTGAAGCAGGACCGCGGTGGGGGCGAGCGAATCTGACCGATGGGATTTACCACCGCGAGTTGGCCGACCCGCAAGCGCTCGCCGAGTTGCGGCGTTTGGAACGTGAACTCGTAGCGGTGAAAGCCGAAGTGCTGACGGCGGAAGTTGCTCAGCGGCTTCGCGATATCAATGAGCAACGCGCGGTAATCGAGCGCCAACTGCAGACGCTGCCGCGCGGTCCAGTTGTTTACGCTGCCGCCAGTCGTTTCGATGCTCAGGGCCAGTTCTCCGCCACCGGTGGTAAGCCACGCACGATCCAGTTGCTCCAGCGGGGTGATATCGGCCGGCCGGGAGAAGTGATGCAGCCCGGGATGCCGCCGCTGTGGCCGGGGGCGGCTTCCGAGTTTCAGTTAGCCGAAGATGCATCCGAAGCGGATGCCCGAGCCGTTCTCGCCCGTGCGATTGCTTGCCGAGACAACCCCTTGCTATGGCGATCGATCGTTAATCGCCTGTGGCAATGGACCTTTTCACAGCCGCTGGTGGGGACACCCAACGATTTTGGCCGGATGGGAATGCAGCCGACCCATCCCGAGTTGCTTGATTTCTTGGCGGTGCAACTCCGCGATGATCCGCAGCATTCGCTCAAGTCGATCATTCGTTTACTCGTCACCAGCGACGCGTATCGTCGTTCAAGCACGCACGATGAAGCTGCGGCGACAATCGATGCAGACAATCATTTGTTGTGGCGTGCCAACCGGCGGCGGCTAACGGCTGAAGAGTTTCGAGACTCCCTACTTTGGGCCGCTGGGAAACTCCGGCTGGAAGAACGCGGTGGGCCGAGTTTCCGCGATTTCGTGATTGAAAAGCCCGAGCACTCACCGCACTACCAGTACCATCTTGCCGATCCCAATGATCCGCTGACGCATCGCCGCAGCATCTACCGGTTCATCGTCCGCTCGCAGCCGCAGCCGCTGCTGACCGTGTTGGACTGTGCCGATCCGTCGCTCAGCGTTGCGGCGCGGGATGAATCGACGACCGCACTCCAGGCACTGGCGCAGTGGAACAACCGCCTGGTCGCCGCGATGGCGGTGCACTTTGGCGAACGCGCCTCAGCGGCCGAGTCGGACCCGATCGAGTTCGCCTGCCGCGTCGCCCTAGGACGATCGCCCAGTGGACTGGAACAGGCGGCGCTCCGCGAACATCTGCAAGCTTATGGTGCGGCCAGCTTGGCGCGCGTCCTCTTTAACCTCAACGCATTTGTGTATGTCGATTGACTCTCACCGAATCGGGCGCCGACCGTTTCTCGCTGGATTGACCGGCGGATTTGCCGGGCTGGCGCTGACCGATCTGCTGCATCGCGACGGGTTGTTGGCGGCCGAAGGCGGCAATCTGCCCACCCCACATCATCCGCCCAAAGTGAAGCGGGTCGTGCAGTTATTCATGGCGGGTGCGGCGAGCCACGTCGACATGTTTGACTACAAG
>CALELC010000039.1 GCA_937904535.1 uncultured Planctomycetaceae bacterium | reverse complement strand
AGCACGCGGCTCGCGGCCGAGGAACTGTTCGGCTTCGGGCGCGTTGGTGATCTTCATCTCCGCAGCATTCCACTCGAGCTTCTTGCCGGCGCGATAGGCGACATTGCCAAGGTGATTGGCTTCGGTCAGCGGCCCAGCGTAGCTGAAGGGACTACTGGTAGGCGTTCCATTGGCACAGGCCAACAGCCATTCCTCGTGGTGCCCGGGGACGTCGGCGATAAACGGCTGCGGCCGCTGGTAGTCGGCAAACTTATCCGCCGGCAACAAGACATGCTTGCCATAGTCGGCCAGCAACATTCCCTTGTCACCGATAAACACCACACCGCTGTCCCACTGAGGGATGCCCTTGTCCTGCCAAATCTTCGGCTTGTGGGTCCCCTGGTACCAGCCGAGGGTGACCGCTGGCAACGGCCCGCGGGCGCCCGTCCGCGCGTCATACTGATAGATCGCCGACATCGACGCCGGCGCGATTTCCGGGTGCGGCGGAGGGCCAAACGCTTCAATCGTTGTCGGAGCATCGAGTTCCAATGCCCAGAACGGCAGGTCGTTCCAGTGGCTGCCGAGGTCGGACATCGTGCCGTTGCCAAAGTCCCACCAGCGGTACCATTTCGGGCCTGGGAAGTAGACTTCGTGATACGGTCGGGCCGGTGCGGGACCTAGCCACAGATCCCAATCAAGGTAGTCGGGCGGCGTTTGCGACTCGGTCGGACGTGCAGAAACCGAAACAATGTCGCCATTGGCGCGGGCCTCGGCTTCGCTTTGGAGTCCCCACGCACGCGATACCCAAACGTGGGCCTCACGGACCGGCCCAATGGCGCCGGACTGAATCAGTTCGACCACACGACGATAATTCGACGACGCATGGATTTGTGTCCCCATTTGCGTGGCGACACCAGCGTCGGCTGCCGCCTGAGTCACCAGCCGCGCTTCCTTTACATTCAGCGTCAGTGGCTTTTCACAGTACACGTGCTTCTTCTCTCGCAGCGCCGGCAGCGTCGCGTAAGCATGCGTGTGCTCGGTGGTGCTGACGACGACCGCATCGATATCGCTGGTTTTGTCGTCATACAACTTCCGGAAGTCTTGATAGGTGCGCGCCAGCGGAAATCGCTCGGCCTGCTGCGCCAGGTTGCGGGCATTGACATCGCAGAGGGCGACGACGTTGACCGGCACGTCGGCAAATGAGACGACGCTTTGCAAGTTGCTGGCACCGCGACCACCCACACCGATAAACGCGACGTTCAATTTGGAATTGAGGTTTTGTCCCGACACCAGTTTGGGGACAGCCAACGCGGCGGCACCGGCCGCAGCGGATTGCAAAAAGCTACGACGATTGAAAGCTTGAGGCATCGGACTTCCTCGGAGAGTCAGAGGTTAAATGGTGACGTGCCACCGAGCCGCTGATCCTGCAGTTCGGTGGCATGTGCGACAGTTGACAACGAGAGCCGCCGATCAGACAGCCGTAGCGGAAGGCAGTTCGAAGCCCTTGCGGTATTCGCGGGTAAGCAGTGCATTGGCCGCTTCATTGCCGATGAACTTTTCCGTGTCGCTATCGAACTGCAAAGCGGCCCCCAACGAGACCGGATATTTGTCGAGGTCGACCCCATTGTCGCGCAGGTGTACGAGGGTGCGTTCAAGGGTCGCTTGGTGTTCATCGGAGCCGCTGAACTTGGCAATGGCAGCGCTCAAATCACGCTGTGAAACGCGATTGTCTTCGCCCAAATAGTAGGAGATGTTGCCGAGATGGCTAATAGCCGCCGACAAGTGCCCCTCCAGGGCGTCGGCATTCAGATCTTCGGCGTTGCGGCTAAGGCACGCATCGATGAAGTTCTCATAGTGGGGTTGGCCACCGGTGAATTCTTTAACGTGATTGAAATCCTTATCATAGACGACGCATTTGCCATAGGTCTCCTGCACCAAATAGCCTTCCGACCCATAGAAAATCACGCCAACTTTATTGCCTCGCGTGGAGCCAAATAGCTTATTGATCTCGTCGTCAGCCGAGTTGTCGACACCCAATCCACGGGTTTCGAACACGATGCACTTGTCACCGTAATCGTAAATCGACACGCAGGTATTCGCCGTATCTCCTGCGTCGACATACGCGGGATCATTGCGTTCCGCTTGATAGCCCAGTCGGCCGCCATAGCTGAGAATCGCATTGGGATGCCGCATCAGTCCGAGGCCCCAGCGAGCGATATCGGTTTGGTGCGGGCCTTGGTTACCGAGGTCCCCGTTGCCGTAATGCCGTTGCCAGTGCCAGTCGTAGTGGAACTGCGGGCGGGTAACTTTGGGCTGCGTGACCGTCGCCGGCCCGGTCCACAGATCGAAGTCGACGTTGCTTGGGACCGGATAGTCGCCCAGGGCGCCGATCGACTTCCGCCGTTTGTAGCACAGGCCACGGGCAAAGTTGACTTCGCCGATGCCGCCGTCGGCGAGAAACTGCATTGCAGGTCGCAGGGCGCCGCTGCTGCGGCATTGCGTCCCCGTTTGAAACATCCGCTTGTACTTCTTGGCGGCTTCAACGAGTGTGCGGCCCTCAACAATGTTGTGGCTGATCGGTTTCTCGACGTACACGTCTTTGCCGGCCTGCATTGCCCAGACGCCACACAGGGCGTGCCAGTGGTTGGGCGTCGCTGTGCTCACGATGTCGATTTCGCTGAGCTCAAACGCCTTCCGCATGTCGGTAAACACCTGCGGGCGGCGACCTTGCTTTTGTGCTACCTGATCCGCACGTTGGTTGCCGACTTTCGAGTCGATATCGACTAGTGCGCGGATTTCCGTTCGCTTATCGCTGAGAAAGCCGTTGATGTGGTCGCCGCCACGGCCGTTCACACCGACGATGCAGACTCCGAGCGTTTCATTGGCGGCCGTGGCGCGTGCGGCGCGAGGTGCAGCGGCAAGTGTTGCCGCTGCCGTTCCGGCGGCCAAGAGAGAGTGAAATTGGCGACGATTGAGTTGCGTCATCGGAAGGCCTCGGCGGGAATAGGAGGGGGAGGGAGCGGCTGGAACGCGTCCGGGTTGCAATCGCACCCGCGATCGGCCAGCGAAGTTGCCTTCGATTATGCACGCGCCGCGGCGCCGGATCACACCCCTGGAGCTGTTTTTTCGCAATTATACAAGCGGTGCTCGCGGAGCGGGTGCGTCCGATCCGTAGCCTGCTGCCAACCGGCGTGACCGTTCAGGGCGCATCCGTTTCGGTCATGGCAGCGTGGATTTGCTGAATCACAACGGGGAGGAAAACGATGCCCGTGTAGTGGTTAGCAGGCATTTCAACGTGATGATCGGTAGGCAGGCGAGCTGCCTGAGCCAGAGCGTAGGACGACGCGCGGGGCACGACATCATCAAACATGCCGTTGTAGAGCCAAGTGGTTTCCGGGGTGATGCGGTGTGCCAGCCGCAGCGGCTCGATCGGCCGCGCCAGTTCGCGGGTCTGGTCATCAGCTACGCCGATGGAGTTCAATCGTTCGCGGATTTTCGCTGCATCCTTTTTACCGCTGAGCAAGACGTGGTGGAGGTTTCCGCCAGCCAACAAAATGAACGCACGGTCGTAGCCAGCGTCGACGCCAGCAACCGTTGAAGTGACAAACCCTCCCAGACTCGTGCCTTGCACGCCGATGCGGCAGTTCTGCAGGATCGGCAACGCGGCTACCGCATCACGGGCGCGGCGTACGTCGCCAACGCCTTGCTGCAATGCCGACAGCAGCAACTCTGGCTGCTCCGCCTGCGCCGTGCGACGATGCCCGTACCCCGGCAGGTGAATCAGCATCGCGTGCAACCCTGCCTCCCGCAGCGCCCGAGCGATCATCCGCCCGACCGGCATGTTGCGACCTGATTCATGCACGACGACGACAGCCGGTGCAGACTGCACCTCGCCAGCGGCATCTTTGGCTGCGTACCACTCCATGGCAACGCGATCATGCGTTGCATCGCCAAGAGGACGCGGTGAAGGAAACCGAATCAAGCGGTCGCCGCGTCCAGGTTCCGCTGCTGCGATTTCAACCGAGAATTCGCTCGGCTCCCACCGCAGTCCCGCCAAACACTGCTCGGCATCCTCAATCGGGTCTGGGCTACAATCGAGCGAATCGCGAGCTGCTAAATGTGTCCCGACCTAAGGCAACGCAAGTTCAGCTGAGGGAGACGCGGCTTGACAAGCCAGCAGCGGCAAAAACAGCCCCGCGGCCAGCAGAAGCGAGCGCAGCAAAGACATTGCACGGCACCGTTAGAGTTCGCTTCAATCGCTCGACAATGAGCGACCCTATGGGCCGCCCACAAGTGACTGTTCGCCAGGCCCCTGGATTTTGCGATCCATCAGCACCGATCATTCGAGCGACCGGTGACCACGCCGTTGGGCCGGTGATTCCCAACAGGACTAGCTGGTAGCGTCAGCAGCGCCGATCGAGACAGCGATCGGCGCTCGCAGGGCAAGATGGTACTAGACCATCATCGCCGGTTCGTCCGGGTACTGCGACACCAAATCGCGAGGACGGGGCGGCACGGTGATACCAGCTTGAGTCAGGATCTCGTCGATCGCTTCTTGGCCGGTGCTGACGATGAACTCACGGGTTTCGCCTTTGTATTGCGAACCGCTGGCCGATGGACCGATCGGCCCATCGTAGCCGATGTCCCGCAGCTTCATCACCAATGCCACGTGGCTCAGCGGACCTTCGAGGACTGGCAACACGCGATCTTCAGTTTTCGCGCTGGCGGGATTGACGCCTTCGATCACCGATCCCAAGCGAACGGTCACGATCTTCTTCGGATCGAGGCTGCCGATTTGAGCCAGCGTGCTGCCGCTGACGAGCCAGTCAAACGAGTCGACGATCAGGCCGACGTTGTCTGCCGAAATGGCCTTCACCAGGGCAATCAGGCCTTCCGCGTTATTGATGAACGGGAACTGCTTGCCTTCGGCCTTGTCCTTGCCGGCATAGAAGCCGATGGCCAGACGCAACTTGCGTGCAGCCAGGACTTCGGCAACCTGCGTCAGACGGGCACGAATGACTTCAAAATAGTCGGGGTAGGCAGCACGGTCGGTACCGGCAGGCACGCGGATGCAAGCGTACTTGGCCTTCCACTGAGCTGCCAGGTCAGCCGTGGGATGCAGGGCTGCCAATTGTGCCTTGTAGACATCGTCTTCAGCGTCCAGATCGATCTCGGCGTTGAACCCGCCAATCACCAGATCCGTTGCCTTGAGGTATTTGAACGCTTCTTCACTGCTGGAGCGCATCGCGCGGCGACGCATGTCGCTCATGTCGATGTCGAATCCACGAAAACCGTAGGTGAGCGCCAGCTCAATCAGTTCACTTTGTCGTCCGGTGATGCCGAGCGCGGCGGGGGAGAAATTCTTGTACATGCCAAGGCTGCTCTAAGTGCGCCAAGGGCCGGTGGTGGATCTGGCCCGCTGGCTGGGAAGCTTTCAAAAGGGGCGAATGCGTCACTATCATTTGGGTCGCCCTGCGGAGGAGCAGTATCGCAGATGAAACAACAATTGGCCAAGGGGAGAATGCTGGCGGAAAAATCGGAAATACCGCCTAGCGGTCCTTTACGGTCAACCGCCACGGCCACTGCGTCCGCGACGCTGGATGCGGTCGCGACTCGACTGGAGTTCGGCCCCAGGCTCCGCCGTCCAAGCGTCTCGCTGAGCCCGGTATCGCGGATTATCCGGGTCCTGCAGCAAGCACAGCTTGATCTGAGAAACCGCTTCCTCGAGTTTGCCGCTCCGCGCCAGTGACTCTGCCAATTGGAAGCGATACTCCGTTGTCGATGGATCGGCGGCTACAGCTTTCGCGAACGCTGCTTCGGCTTGCTCCGGATTGAGCTCCATCAACTCAAGCCGGCCGAGCAGAAAATGCCGCTGCGCGTCGTCGAGTTGCTCGCGTTCGTCGCCTTCCGACGGCTCTTGCGCAAGACGATTCCGCGCCCGCTGCACCAGTTGCTCGCGCGTCGCCGGTTCCAACGAATATCGCTCTAGCACGCGGAGCAGCAGGACCGGATCATCCGGAAGCAACTCCGAAATCGAGACTGAGTTCGCCAACAATTCAATCATCGGCCAAACTCGCGGCAACCGTTCGGGGGTCAGCAGCAGCGTCTGATAAATCAGAGGCTTAGCCGCCGCTGCGCCAGGGTACACAGCCGCCAGCCGCGCCGCCCGCTCCAGCGACCGTCCCGATCGGCAACGAAGCACACTCCACTGCTGCAGAAGCAGTTCGCTCAGTTGCCGGCCTTCGACAGAAATAAAATCGGTCTGTAACAAGTGGAATCGGGCCGCATCGCTGAGCGGGCACAATGCCAGCGCCGCCAGCGCGTGTTGCCGAGCCGCTTCAATCGCGGCCAGCGACTGATCAGGCAATAAGGCTACCTCGGGCGACCGGTCGTCCGCTGGTGACTGCTGATAATATGCGGCGCGGCGGGCATCCAGAGTCGCTAAGCGACGGTGATCCACCGTCTGCTCGGGGTCCAATCGCCGCAGGGACCGCGCTCCGCGCTCCGCCTGCGATGAGATCTGAAAGGTCGCCAGGGCCGTGTGCAACGTCGGGTTCGTCGAACTGCTGAGCGCTTGTTCGCTGACGGCACTCTCGAGCGGAAGCGATTTGGAAGACCGGAAGATCTGCCGCACCAGAAAGTCGTCACCTGCATTTTGGTGGGCGACACGAAAAGTGCTCAGCACTGTCAGCATCGTCAGCGCGAAGGTAAGCGGCAGAGCGACGCCAAAACCAGACTCGGCACCGGCTGGCGACGGGTAAGCCTCTCGCTTGCCCTTGCCGTACTTGCGAGACAGCGCTCCCAGGACGCCACCGACGAGAACCGCCAGGGTCAGATAGTTGGACGGTAACAAAATTCCGAAGTCAAAAAACTGGCTGACCAATTGCGATCCGACCACGAACCAACCGCACGTGACCAGCGCCGTGAGGTGGGGGGCGTTGCGAATGCGGGCCAGTCGGACCAGCGACGAAGCAAAGAATCCGACCGCGACCAGTACCAGCGGCAACAGCCAAATGCCGCCTTCAACGAGCCACTCGACGACCATATTGTCAGCGTTGACAAACCAGGCTCCCGAGCTCGACTGCTGATACGGAAGGTAGGCAAAGCGGTAGGCGCCCAAGCCGGCGCCACCGGGAAAGTAATGCCAAGCGGCTGCCAGCCCATCGGGCCAGTGATCTAGTCGGCCATCGCGCGCCGCCCCGCCCGTCCAAAGCGACTCCAGCCGCGCACCGATGCGGCCGATCAACCCGATGGATCCAAGCAGCATCATGACTCCGCTGACGCTCACCAAGATGGCGATCGGTCGCCACCACCGCATTTGCCGGTTACCGGCGAGCAGCGTCGTGACAAGCGTGCCGGCAATAACTGCTAACGTCCCGCCGCGAGATTGACTGCTCAATACACCCGCGATATTCAGCACGACCAGGATCAACGCCGCGATCGTCGCCGTATCGATCTGCAGCAGCAGGTTCTGAAAGAAGAATACCGGACGATCCCACCACGATTCAGGCTCCAAGAGGTACGCCCCGTCACCATGGGCGCGGTCGTGAGCGATCCGAAAGCAATACACCATCAGCCCAATCGCCGCGGCCAAAGTCAGATTCAGATAGGCCGCCGCATTGTTGCGACAAACAAAGGAACCAAACGGAGACGTGGCCACAGCATCGGGAGTGATCAGGGCTGCATTGCCGCCGGGGGCCGGTGCCCGGATCTGATCGGAAATTCCTAAAAAGGCGATCGCCGCACCGGAGATCGCTACCACCGCCAACAACGCGATAATGCTGGCACGGGAGCGAAATACAACAGCCGCTAGGAGGCAAACCGCGCCGAACAACGCCGGGCCGCTTAAAGCTGCTCGCGTAAAATGCGCCGCCACACTGAGCGGAAACTCACCTGCCAGAATCGCGCGGACGTCGGCTGGCATTTGCTTTAGTTCAGCTGGGACTGACGCTGGTATCCAGTCGCGGTAGGCGGCGGCGGAGCCCGGCGAAATCCGACTGACGAGTTGACCGCCGAGCGGCATCGTTTGCAGCCACGCCACCGTCCAGACGATAAGCGCCAGCAGCGGAATCAGTAGCCTGCTTCGGCCGCCGGAGCCCGAGCGTGCGATTACCAGCGGAGCCGCCAGCACGCCGGTCGCCAACACCACGCAACTTGCCAACCACTGACTCCAGGGCAGCACTCCGCCATAGTCCCAGGCCAAATAGACCGGTAACCCCAGCAGCAGCGCCATCACCGCCCCTTGCCACACGCCCGAGAAGGTGGCGGTCAGGCGTTCGCCGCGGGATGGCTGGGAGCGTGAGCGCCGGCGGCGCCGGCGGCCAACGGTCGTTTCTGACGGCGTCCGTTCCGATTCCGCGGACTCCCGCTGGTCAGCCTGAGTCTCTAAGTCGAGCTCCGGGGCAGAGGCAGGGTTCGAGGACTCATCATCAGTGGCATCAAACTCTGGTTGTGGAGGGCTACCCGACAAGTTGCTGCGTCCTCAGATAAGTGCCGCGAATCGATACGGTCGCATCGTAACCTTAGCACCGCGTCACGTCGCGGGATTCGGTCGAGCGGGTGGCGTACTGCGTGATAAGGGGGCGGAAGGAGGCGACTGCGGCAGGAACAATCATGCCCCGCCACGACTTGCCGCTAGCTCTATAATAACGCCATGAAGCCTGCAGTCTCCCCTCTCGTGGATCCAAAGACAATCCCGCAACCAGTGGAACACGGGGATCACGACTGGATCGAGGTCAATGTGGACCGAGTGGTGGGGCCGACGCATCATTTCGGCGGGCTGGGCGTCGGCAATCTTGCCTCGCTGCTCCACGCGGGGCGCGCTGCCAATCCGCTTGCCGCCGCCGTCCAGGGCATTGAAAAAATGCGGCTGTGCGCGTCGTTAGGGGGCTTCCAGTTGGTGTTGCCGCCTCACGATCGGCCAGCTTGGCAATTATTAAAACAACTCGGCTTCACCGGGTCGGCGGAGGAAATCCTGCGCCAGGCAGAAAATGCCGCACCAGCGGTTCTGTCCGCTGCCTGGAGCGATTCCGCCATGTGGACCGCCAATGCCGCCACGGTCACGCCCGCGTGCGATTGTAGTGACGGAGTCACACATCTGACGGTTGCCAATTTGACGAGCAGCCTGCACCGCAGTCTCGAGCCGCTGACAACGCTGCGGCAGATGAGGTGGTTATTGGCGCCGCTCGGAATGCAGGTCCACCGGCCCCTGCCCGCTGCCGCGGCTCTGCGCGACGAAGGTGCGGCCAACCACATGCGACTATGCGATGCCAGCGGGCGGCGAGCGCTCAACATCTTTGTGTATGGCAGCGACCCGCTCGGCGCGGACCGGGACGACAGCAGCGACGGACGTTTTCCTGCCCGCCAATCCCGCACAGCGTGTGAAGCAATCATTCGGCGACACCGCCTGAGACCTGAAGACAGCTACCTGCTACGACAGCATCCGCAGGCAGTCGCCGCCGGAGCCTTTCACAACGACGTCGTGGCCACCAGCTGCCAAAATGTGTTGCTGTACCACGAGCACGCCTTCAGCGACGCCCGCACCACCTTGGCCCAGTTGGAGCAGCGATTTGCCGAACGCACGGGCGAGCGACTGTGGCGATACGAAGTGCGTTCA
>CALELC010000038.1 GCA_937904535.1 uncultured Planctomycetaceae bacterium | reverse complement strand
CGGCGGGAAGCATTTCGCGCGCGAGTGCCGGGGTTCCTCGCCCGTGCGAAGGTTGCCTCGGTTACGATGCTGCCGCAAAGCCGAACCGAAGAGATCGCCGACGAGGCGTTTGAAAGTGCACTCCGAGCAGCAACCGGCATCTGGTTTGACGGCGGTCGGCAGTGGAACTTTGTCGACGCCTACGAGAACACCCGCGCGATTGAGTTGTTCCACGATGTCCTGCGACGTGGCGGTGTGATCGGTGGCAGCTCCGCTGGGGCGACGATTCAAGGCGAGTACCTTGTCCGCGGCCATCCCTTGGGCAATACCGTGATGATGGCAGAGGGCTACGAACGGGGGTTCGCATTTCTACCCGGCGTTGCCATCGATCAGCATTTCTCCCAGCGGCGGCGGCAACACGATCTGATATCGGTGATCGTGCGGCATCCGCGTCTGCTAGGGATCGGGATCGACGAAGCGACAGCGCTCATCGTCCAGGGATCGCAGGCGGAAGTGATCGGAGAACATGCGGTGCATTTTCTGCGGCTGCCAAGCCCGACGGAGACGCTCGCCGATGACTCCGCTGATGCACACAGCGAATCTGGCGACGACGATCGCCAGCCACCGCAACCGAACAGGGACACCTATCGAAGCTTCGCGGCAGGTCAGGTGATTGATCTGCAGACCCTTGAGCCGGTCCCGACGCAACTCCAAGTTCCCCAACCTGAAGAACCGCAACCTGATGCCGCTCGATCGGCTGAGCCGTAGCCCGCCGAGGAGCGGCCCGTCGCCCCAGGCGCTCGCTCCCTGCTATAGTCGGATGTGCAGCCTCACTTTTCTCCGCTTCGGTTCGTCCCAAGCATTGTCCAAACATGAGTCGTAGCGAGAACCCTGAACTGTTCCAAATCGGGAAGCGAATCACGGTGTTGCCGATCATTCACGGCAGCGGTGAGTGCGCTTTGCTGGTCCGGCGGTGGATGCTGGAAAACGAGTTTGACGTCGTCGCCATTCCGTTGCCGCCGTCATTTCAGGAGAGCGTCGAGCAGGCGGTGTTGGAGTTGCCCAAGCCGGCGATCGTGATTCAGCCGACCATGCCGCGGTATCCGAAGTCGGAGTTCGCTGGCGGTGATGAACTCGAGGGCGGCGAGGATTGGGGCAGCGGCGACGAGGATTTCGAAGAAGCGCCGCTATGCAGTTACGTGCCGATCGATCCCTGCCAGCCCGTGATCATGGCGATCCGCGCAGCGATGGGCGAGCACCTCCGGCGCGAATACATCGATCTCGAAACCGATCCGTTTCTGCCGTTTGCGGCAGTCATGCCCGACCCCTTTGCTCTGCGGCACGTGCGGCCAGAACGGTTTGCGGCCGCCTTGCTGCCCAGCATCGCTCGGCCGCCGGATGAACAAACCCGCGATCGGCTGCTCCACATGGCGATGCGGCTGCGCGAGCTGGAGCAACGCTACGAGCGGGTGCTGTTTGTGACCAGCGTGCTGTATTGGCCGTGGATTCGGGAAGCTTACCAAGGGCTGGTGAAGGCCGAGCAGGACAATCGCGCTGCGGAATTGCGGACACCCGAAGGCGATGAAGTGCTGACGCCGCAGTGTTACGACGTCGACCCGAAGACGCTGATCTTTTTGTTCGATGAATTGCCATTCATCACCGGGCTCTACGAACGCGCGCGGGCAGAACTGGAAGACGATGAGAACCTGTCGATCGACGGAGTCAAGGAATTGCTGCTGGCCGCGCGAGATTCGTATCGCGCAGAGTTCGGCAATCGCGCGCGGCGAACGCCACCGCTGCTGCTGGGGCAGTGTCTGAAATACATTCGCAACCTGTCGCTGATCCAGCGCCGCATGACACCGGATTTGGCGACGATTGTCACGGCTGCTAAGCAAATTCTCGGAGATCAGTACGCGATTCACGTCGTTGAACAAGCGCGCGACTACTTCCGGGTTGTCGGTATGGAGCCGCCCTCGGATTCGACGCCGGTGACGCTGGGGATCGATATGGCACGGCTGCCCACGGGCGATACGGTGTCATTGGTGAATCGATTGCCTGGCCCACCGCGGTACTGGCAATCCATCAAGCTCAACCGGCGGCCGACGCAGTTAGAACGCGAGAAATGGGCTTACCGCTGGAATCCGTTTGGGCAGTGCAGTTACCCGCCTGAGGATGAACGCATCGAGTCCTTCCGCACCCGTGTGTTGGATCGTGCCCGGACGATTGCTGGCAACGATTTGGCCCGCACGGAAAAGTTCACGACCAGCGTGAAAGACGGGATCGACATCCGCGACACGTTGCGGCACTGGTACGAGAAGCAGATTTATGTGAAGGTGCTGCCGCCTCAGCGCGGTACGATCGATGCTTGTGTGATGCTGTTCGACAGTCCCGCGGACCCGCGTGATTATCCCTGGCGGGCCACGTGGTTTGCTGAGCACGCGGAAGAATCGACGTTGGCATTCTTCGCTACGAATTTCCAGCAGGAACTTGTGGGCCCTGGGATTGCGGTGGCAACGTACGGCGGAGCACTGTTTCTCTACCCGCCGATCGCGATCAACGATGTCTGGGACGATCGCAAAATTGATTTTGCCACGACGCTCGAAGAGCGGTTGATTGCGGCGGCATGTCTGCACTCGCGCGGCCAACAGATCGCGGTCCTGTCGTCGTTGCCGCCGGGGGCGGCGTGGCGGCGGATTGCGCGGCGGTTCAAAAAACATTTGATCCACGTTCCGATCGCCTCATTCAGCGACGAACAGATTCAACAATTGCGGATCGTGCATGTGCTCAACGGCAAACACGTCCGTTCGTATGCCGAAGAGTTCATCCGCAAAGCCTAACAGCCTTGCAAATTATCGACAGAACCTTCATCGTTTCCCGCTCGTACAGTGCCCATCACGGGTATCCGCTCTCACTGAACTCAAGGATTGAATCATGCGCCGGCTCAACTTTTTTGCTTGCGTTGCTTTGGTCGCTGCACTGCCGCTGGCGGTGATCGGCTGCAATCGGACGGCCGAAGAAGCGAACCGTCCGCCGGTGTCGATCGACGAACTGGAAAGCGAGCATGCCGGTCGCCCGCATGCCGAGACATATGCCGAAGCGGTCGAGGATCTCGATGCGCTGCGGAGCCAAATCAGTGAAGCCTCCGCAGCGGGCGACATTGAAAAGGCTCATGATCCCTTGCACGACATCGGTCACTCGCTTGAGCACGTTGTCGAACTGGCGAACAAACAGGGCTTGGGCGCCGATGCCGTGGCTGAAATCAGTGCCGCGGTCGAAAAATTGCTGGACGCGTTCGGCAAGGTCGATGCCAAGCTCCACGATGAACCAGGGGCAGAGTACAGCGAAGTCGAAGCGGACGTGGACGCCGCATTCGCTACGCTCCGCAAGCACTTGCCCGCTGCTCCCTGAGCCTTTCTGCGACTTCCCAAGATGACCCAGATCATGACTCGCCAACTTCACTCGATCGTGTTTGCCGCTGGCCTCGTGTGTTTGGCAATCGGCGGATGTAATCGTCCGAGCCAAGATCCGCAGGTGTTGGCGATTCGCGAGCAGTACGTCATGACGACCGAGCCAGAGGCTGCGGTCACGCTGACCGAGCTCGCGAAGCGGCTCCAGGGCACTGCCGACGAGGCGGTGAGTGAAACGGCGGGCGATGACGCAGGTGAGCCGGCTGCCGCGACAGAGCCCTCAGTTGCAGAGGCTAGCGAGGCAGAAACGAGGGCGGCCGTGGCTGCCGTGGTGATCGGACGCGTGTATGCCGGTGATCTCGAACCGTGGGACGCTGGCAAAGCTTCGTTTCTTTTGGCGGAACTGCCTGCCGAAGGTCATGGTGATGGTCACGACGCGGACAATTGTCCGTTTTGCAAACGTCGAGCTGCTCAAGCCCCGACAGCGATTGTGCAGTTCTTGGACGAGCGTGGCAAAGTGATTGCCCATGACGCTCGCCAACTCTTTGACTTGCAGAAGAACGACGTGGTAACCGTTCGTGGTCGAGCGGTCCGCGGCGAACTCAATTCGCTCGTAGTGACTGCGGATGCGATCTACGTGCACCCCAAGTAACGGCGCACTGCTTGCGGTGGTGCACGCGAGTTGCGATCGGTTGCAACGAGGTATCTGACCGTTCACGTCCCGGTGAGCATCCGTTCGCTGCTGGCGTGTACAATGTTTGGATCAGTTTTGCTGACTTCCCTTAATTCTCAATCCGGAATCGAACGACATGAGCCGACTGAATCGACGCGAGATGCTGGCCCTTACGAGTGCTGCGGGGGCGACCGTGATCTTGGGAGCTTCGGCAAGCACCGCGCGTGCGGAAGCCACACTGCCGACGCTGCCCTATGCGGTCGACGCCTTGGAGCCGCACATCGATGCCCGGACGATGGAAATCCACCATACCCGTCATCATCAGGCTTACATCAATAACCTCAATAAGGCGCTCGCCGATCACCCGCAGTTGCAGGCAACGCCGCTGGATAAGTTATTGGCCAACCTCAACGAGGTGCCGGAATCGATTCGCACTGCGGTCCGCAATAATGGTGGTGGGCATTTCAACCACACGCTGTTTTGGCGGATGATGACTCCCAACGGTGGCCAGCAAAATCGCGGTCCCGTCGGTCAAGCGATCGACTCGACCTTCGGTAGCTTCGACAACTTCAAGAAAACGTTCGAAGCCGCCGCGACCGGTCAATTCGGCAGCGGTTGGGCTTGGTTGGCGATTGCCAATGGCAAGCTTCAAATCGTAGGCACCGCGAATCAAGACAATCCGGTCTCGCTGGGCATGGTCCCGCTGTTGGGCGTCGACGTCTGGGAGCACGCCTACTATCTGAAGTATCAGAACAAGCGAGCTGACTATGTAAGTGCCTGGTGGAACGTGGTGAACTGGGAATTCGTCAATCAGCTTTATACTGAGGCGAATAGCTAAACCAGCCCGTTCCTCGTTATAAGAAATCGGCAAGATGCTGATCGACGCTCACCATCACCTTTGGAAGTATTCCCCATCGGAATACGGCTGGATCAGTGAGCAGATGCAGGTATTACGGCGAGACTTTCTCGCCGCCGACCTGCACGAAATCGCTCAGACGGTGGGCGTCGATGGATTCGTCTCGGTTCAGGCTCGGCAGTCGCTTGCTGAGACCGAGGCGTTGTTGGCGATTGCCGACCAAGATCCGCTCGTACTCGGTGTGGTCGGTTGGATGCCGCTGGCCGCGTCTGATCTCGGTGAGCATCTGGACCGACTGTGTCAATCGCCTTGGCTAAAAGGCGTTCGCCACGTCGTCCAAGACGAGCCCGATGACCGGTTTTTGCTCGGTGAGGCATTCAATCGCGGCGTTGACCAACTCGGCCGCTACGGCTTGGTGTATGACGTGTTGATCTACGCACGGCAATTGCCAGCCGCGATTGCTTTCGCCGATCGGCACCCGGCGCAACCGCTGGTGCTTGATCACATCGCCAAACCAACCATCGCCGCGGAGTTCGACCACCGCTGGGAGCTCAGTTTTCGTGAGCTTGCCAAACGTGAAAACGTCACTTGTAAGTTTTCCGGTGTTGTGACCGAGATCCGTGAGCTTGCATCAGCCGGCTCCGGTGGCGGCAAAGCAGAAGCTTGGTCGGTCGATCAGATCCGGCGCTATTGGGACGTGGCCTTGGAAGCGTTCACACCCCAGCGGTTGATGTTTGGGAGCGACTGGCCGGTCTGTTTGTTGCGAACCCCTTATGCTCGCTGGGTCGACACGGTCCGTCAGTTGGCAGCTACGCTGAGTGCCAGCGAACAGGCCGATTTGTTTGCCCGCAATGCCATCTCTGCCTACAACCTGCAGATTTAATTCATGCAACTCGATCTGCCGCCCGTTATCTTCGGAGCCACGACGCTCGGCAACCTCTTTGTCGCCCGCAGCGATGCTGAAAAGCGGGATTTGATTCGAGCTTGGTTGGGCCACGCGCCGGATGGCAAGGTGGTCATCGATACGGCTGGAAAGTACGGCGCGGGCCTGGCGCTGGAGGTGCTGCGACGGGAACTGGAGGCGCTGGCGGTTGATCCCGCTGAGGTGCTGATCAGCAACAAACTTGCTTGGCGACGGGTACCGCTGACGACGCCCGAGCCGACATTTGAGCCCGGGGCCTGGATCGACATCCAGCACGATGCCGTGCAGGACATCAGTTATGACGGCATCCTCCGCTGCTGGGCCGATGGCAATGAATTGCTGGGCCCATACCGCGCCCGGTTGCTGTCGGTCCATGACCCTGACGAATACCTGGCTGCTGCACGCGACGATCCCGATCGCCGGCGCAGGCTTGATGACATCTTGGGGGCGTATCGGGCGCTTGAGGAACTGCGCGAGCGCGGCGAAGCCACCGCCATTGGCGTAGGGGCCAAGGACTGGCGTATCATTCGCGAACTTGACCAGCATCTTGCGCTGGACTGGGTGATGCTGGCGAACAGTTTCACCATCATGAATCACCCGCCCGAACTGGTCGAACTAATCGACTCGTTTGCCGCTCGCGAGATCACCGTCATCAACTCGGCACTGATGCATGGTGGCTTTCTCACCGGCGGCGATCACTGCGATTACCGGCGGCTCGATCCGGACCAGCCAGCGGATGCAGAGAAGTTGCATTGGCGAACCGCATTTTGGCAAACCTGCGCCCAGCTCGGCGTCCCGCCGTTTGATGTGGCCGTGGCCTTTGGGAAGTCGCATCCGGGCATTCGCTCAGTCGCCCTGAGCACCAGTCGCCCCGAGCGAGTTGGGGAACTGGTCACTTCGGCCACGACAACGTTTCCGGCGGAAGTGTGGCAGACGCTGAAGCAGCGACAACTGATTGACCCGGGCTACCCATTCCTGCCGTGAGAAACGCTCGCGTGCATCCTGCCTTGATCGGTTGTGACGGGAGCTTCATTCACGAACTGATACGTTCCTGAGGCATGAAACGCGTGCGCTCGGTAGGGAAAATACTGCGTCGCCCGTCAGATCTCTGCGCTCCGCATAACGCACGCCGATCGCTGGAACTCTGAGCGTGCCCCAAGAGTGACCGAAGGGCCTGCCCGGCGGTTGAAGAATCGCTGCACAAGCCGTCACCCAACTCTCCC
>CALELC010000037.1 GCA_937904535.1 uncultured Planctomycetaceae bacterium | reverse complement strand
CGTTCGCGTTGCGAACCAGTAGTTGCCATCGGAGTCCGCCTGGAACAGGAATGGTTTGCCGCTGACAGCCTGCGCGGCGTACAGCTCCCACTGGGCTCCGGCGTCACGTGACACGTACAATTGCACTTCCACCGGCCGCTGACCGACTTGGTCAACGCTGAACGGAATTTCGAAGCGATTGAAGTTCACATAGAACGGTCGCAAGGCGGCTTCCGGTTGTCCGGTGCCGGCCACATTGCGTGAGGTAGGGCTCTGCGACAGCGCATCGCCGGCAATCAGACTCAGCACGGCGGCCAGAGTGCAAGCGGTCCGCCTGCTCGGTCGTCGCTTGCGCATCCCGGTGCCCCGCGGCTGGCGGTGAAAAGGGTATCGGAAAAAGCTCATCGGTCGAACGCCTGCTGCCGGAGGGGAGGACAAATGCGTCTCGCGGAGAAATCGAACACGCATTGGCAACGCGGGCCTTGGTGGAACCATCGGCACCCGCTACCGTTTGACTTGAGGTTTTTCTGTTGGCCGAAATATTCTTCGCCAACACACTGTTTTCGCTAAATCGCCGTCACCCCAGCTCCCCTGCCGGCCGCCTCCAGCGCCGCGGCTATCAACTGACATTCCAGATCGATGATTGAGACGACCTACGACTACGACGTGATCGTGATCGGTGCCGGCCATGCCGGTACGGAAGCCGCCGCCGCTGCGGCGCGGATGGGAGCCCGCACGGTGCTGTTGACAACGAACCTCGACACCGTCGGACAAATGAGCTGCAACCCGGCGATCGGAGGCGTCGCCAAGGGGCAAATCGTCCGCGAGATCGATGCGCTCGGCGGATTGATGGGGCGAGCGATCGACGCCACGGGAATCCAGTTCCGGCTGCTCAATCGTCGCAAGGGGCCAGCGATGCACAGCCCTCGCGCGCAGGCCGACAAACGCGGCTACCAAATGTTCATCAAGCACAGCATTGAGCAGCAACCGGGACTCGATTTGCGCCAGGAAACGGTTGAGGACCTGCTGACCGAGCCGATCGATGGGCTGACACGAATTACCGGCGTGCGCGTCCGTGGCGATGCCGTCTACCGCGGACGGGCCGTGATTCTGACAACCGGCACCTTCCTGCAGGCGATCATGCACACGGGCACCGCGAAGACCGCTGGCGGCCGGGCTGGCGAAGGCACCACAGCCGGCATCAGCGGAGCGCTGGCGCGGCTGGGGTTCGAGATCGATCGCTTCAAGACCGGTACGCCGGCGCGGCTGTCAGCGCGGAGCATCGACTTTTCGGTCACGGAAATCCAGCCCGGCGACGATGACCCGCAACCGTTTTCGTTCATGACCGACAAACTGCAGCTGGAGCAGATGCCGTGCTACATCACCTACACCAATGAGACCGTGCATGAACTGATTCGACAGAACCTGCACCGAGCGCCGATGTACAGCGGCCAGATCAATTCTCGCGGGCCTCGCTATTGCCCGTCGATTGAGGACAAGGTGGTGCGGTTTGCGGATAAGACACAACACCAACTGTTTCTCGAACCCGAAGGCCGCAATACCGAAGAGGTGTACGTTAACGGCGTGTCGACGAGCTTGCCGCGCGACGTTCAAGACGCCATGTTTCGCAGCATCCGCGGCTGCGAAAATGCGGTGATCATGCGATATGGCTACGCGGTGGAATACGACTTCTGTCCGCCAACGCAGTTGTGGCCGCACCTCGAAAGCAAGGCTGTGGAGGGTCTGTTCTTTGCGGGTCAGATCAACGGGACAACCGGGTACGAAGAAGCCGCCGGGCAAGGTTTGATCGCCGGTGCCAATGCGGCGCTCAAGCTGCAAGGCCGGACACCGTTTGTGCCGACTCGCGATGCGGCGTACATCGGGGTACTGCTCGACGATCTCGTGACCTGCGGAACCGACGAGCCGTATCGGATGTTCACCAGCCGCGCCGAGTACCGCTTGCTGCTGCGTCAGGACAACGCGGATCGGCGGTTGACTCAAACCGGCTACGAGCTCGGCTTGGTTGATCAAGCCCGTTACGATCGCTTGAACTCCAAGCTCGCGGCGATTGCGCGAGCCGGAGAACTTCTCAAGGAGTGCCGCATTGAACAGGTGCCGGGCGATGTCTACCTTCGGCGGCCTGAAGTCGACTGGGATCTGCTCTGCGGTTACGAGCCGCGACTCGCGGAGATCGATCCAGCGGCTGCTCAACAAGTCGTTTACGACATTAAATATGCCGGCTATGTTGATCGGCAGTTAGGCGAAATCGAGCGTCACAAGCGACTGGCCGGCAAAGCGATTCCACCGCAATTCGATTACCTGGCCATTAAGCCGCTACGCACGGAAGCCAAGCAAAAACTCAGTAAAATCCGCCCGCTGACGCTCGATCAGGCACAGCGGATCAGCGGCATTACCCCGGCGGATATTGCGCTGGTGATGGCTCACTTGCGAGATTAATCCTTGGCCAGGCAACAACCCGGCACCAATCAACCTGAACTCGCCCTCCAGAACCAATCACTCGAGACGCATCGATGAATCCTGACGTGCAAGACCAAGTTGTGCTGATCACCGGCGCTAACCGGGGCATCGGCCGAGCAATTCTGGAAAGCGCACTACAACAAGGTGCAAAGAAAGTCTATGCAGCAGTTCGCCAAGTCGACCGTGTAGCGACGCTAGTCCAAGAACTTGGAGACCGCGTGGTGCCGGTACACGTCGATTTACAAGATCCGCAGTCAATCCAGGCGATTGCCGCGACGGCGACCGATGTCGAAGTGCTGATCAACAACGCTGGCGTGTTGAGGACGACCGGCCCCCTGAGCGAATCGGCTGTCGAATCATTACAGTATGAGATCAACACCAATGTGTGTGGCTTGATTCGGATTGCTCAGGCCTTCGCTCCCGTTCTCAAGGCCAACGGTGGCGGCGTCTTGATCCAAGTGAACAGTGTGGTGTCGCTGCGGGCCTATGCTGGGTTTGCAACCTATTCCGCATCCAAGGCAGCGGCCTATTCCATCACCCAGTCGCTGCGCGATACCCTCGCCGCGCAAGGTACGCGAGTGATCAGCGTCCATCCCGGTCCGATCGCCACGGACATGGGCCGCGAGGCTGGCCTCGAAGCCATCGCTGAGTCCCCGTCGCTGGTTGCCGACGCCATCTGGGACGCGATGCGGGCGGGCCACATGCACGCCTATCCCGACACGATGGCCAAGCAAATCGGGTCCGCGTACCAGTTCTTTGCGGAAAACGTCGTCGAGCCACCGCCGGCCGAAATTCCTGCATGATCGCTGGGTCAGTCATCATCTGCCGCCGTCGGTTTGTTCCAGCAGGCACTGGCGTCCCCGAGCGGCAGCTTGGTCAAACGCGGCCTCGAGTGCCCCATTCACGCCGCGGCATCCCGCGATCACCTGTTCCGCCCAGTCGATGTAATCGAAGCACCGCTGCAATGTCCATTCGCGCGGAATTCCATGCTGAAAATCACTGAGGTTGCTGATCTTATCGGCCATCTTTAGTTGCTTAGCACCGACACTCAGTCGCGGTGCCCGTTCTACTTGTAGCCGTTTCTGCTCCGCTTTCGGTAACACAGGATCATCGGTCACTTCTTCGACCAGCCGTCTAACCGCTTCGCCAAACCGGTCTTGAAGTTCCTCAGCCGTGGTATCGGTGTCCTCAAGGACATCGTGCAATGCGGCAGCTTGCAACCACTCCAAGTCCCTGACTCCGCCGATGGTCGCAAGATTCGTGGCCACTTCAATCAAGTGATTGATGTACGGCGAAGCATCGGGGTCTTTTCTCCGCTGACGGCGATGTTTCTCAGCCGCGAATTGAAATGCGGTCAGCAGCTCGGCGAGTGCATCGTTTCCAGTCATGAGTAGGATTCCGAAAGCGTATCACTCAGTTCGGCACCACAGCAGCTTGGGCAGCCATGCGTGCGGCGAGCATAGCACCGCTATACAAACCGCCTTCCATATAACCTGCGAACCGGTAACAAGTATGTTCGCCACAGAAGTGCACGGGTCCAACACCTTCATGCAGAGCTGCTCCGATGCTGGTAATCTGGCCCGGTGCCGGAAAACTATAGCCTGCCAAGGTATAAGGTTCGCTCGGCCAATCCATGAATCGTGAACTCATCCATTCCTGCGCAAATCCAGAATAGAGTTGTTCAAACTCCGCCGCGTACTGCGCATCAAGCTGCGCACGTCCCAGTTGTCGATGGAGCTGCAAACAACGTTCCGCTTGCGGGCCACCCGAAAAAGCAGTGAGACCGGCTGGCGATGCGTTGCGTTCAGCCGAACTCCACTGCGCGTCGGTTGATTCCCAGGTCTGACTGATCAGGCCATCGCCGACGGCATACTGAGAGAATCCCTGGTCGCGCCAAAACGGCCGCTTGACCGCTGTCAGGTACTTCACCGCCGTTCCCATTTGCTGACGGTAAAGTCGCGGGGGCAGTTCCGGCACCCAGCGAATCGAGTTCCAAGTGCTCGGCGGCGTCGCGACGACCACCTCATCACATTCGAAAGTCTGGCCGTCTCGGCACTTCACCGCGACGGTACTTGCCGCATCGCCGGCCAGGTCATAGCAAATCTCAGCCACCGGAGTTCCCAACCGAATGCGCTCGGCCCCGATCGACTCGGCGAGGCAGCGTGCCAACCGGTCATTGCCGCCCGCACAGCGGTAGACTTCGCTGTCGCTCCAATAGCGGTCGCCGCCACCGCCTTTGATCGCAGTCAACATGGCGAGGTAGCTGGCTCGATCATTTGCCACAGCGTTGTCAGAAGCGAGCAGGATCGCGAGCAACTGTCGTGCAGGATCGCTCAGTTGCTGCTGGGCGATCCACTCACCGAGCGTCCTTCGGTCCAGTGCAGCAGCGGCGGGCGATTCCCAAGGTCGATCTGCATTGATTGCTTGCGACTCGGCAGTTAGCTGTTCAAAGGTTTCCTCAACTTCGGTGAAGATCCGACTGACGGTGTCGCGGTCGAGTCGGTGTCCGCGAAAGTAAATCGGGATCTCAAGATCTTCCTCTCCCGAAACATCCAAAAACTGCAGGCCGAACCGTTCAGCGTAACCGACCCACGTGGGATGATTGGAGCCGATCAGTTCGGCGCCTCCTTCGACGACTTTTCCCGGGACCAGGTCATGAAAGCTGAGCACCCGCCCGCCGACGCGGCTACGTGCTTCCAACACGGTGACCTCATACCCGGCTGCGCGCAGTTCATGGGCGCAGGCCAACCCGCCAAATCCTGCACCGATGACCACCACACGGCGTCCGCTATCGGTACTCGCGAAACTCACGCGGTTGGAGAGCAACAGGCCAGCGCCGATGGCAGCGGTGGCCCTGAAGAACTCGCGGCGACCGGCGGCCACCTCCGGCCGAAAGCGACGCTGCAAATAGGCAAACAGCTTGGGCATCGATTGGGACTCCAGGAAGCGAATTATCAGGGCCGTACTCGAATGGTCAGGGGCGTGCTAGCCGCCCCTTTTTACCATTTGCCGCCCAAGCGCCGAAACCTTTGCTTGCTCAGTGGGTTTATACTAAAACGGCACAGTGCGCGACCGCGGGTTTGACTTGCCCGAGCGCCCTGATTGCTCCCTCCCCTCCGTCCATTCCACGCCTGGAGAGAGTCTTAGCGTGCTGATGACTTATCAGACGATCGCTGCTGCGTTGGGCATGGTCCTCTGCGGAACCTCCCATGTCGTTGCTCAGTCGCCTCCCGCACCGATTCCCGATGCGGATTCACTCTTTGTGCAGCAAGTTGCTCCGTTTCTCGCGAAGCACTGCTATAGCTGTCACGGTAACGAAGATCCAGAGGCCGATCTGTCGCTGGAGCGGTTTCGTGAGTCGGCCGATGTTCAGCATGAATACGCCCTGTGGCAACGCGTACTGCGGATGCTGGAAGAGCGGGAGATGCCGCCCGCTGACCAGCCGCAGCCTGAGGAGGAGGAATTGCACGCTGTCGGTCTGGCGGTCCAGGCCCAACTCGCTTCGTTTGATTGCTCGGGCGACCAGCGTCCGGGACGCGTAACGATTCGCCGGCTCAATCGCGCGGAATACAACAACACCATCCGCGATCTGGTGGGCATCGATTTTCAGCCAGCTGCTGATTTCCCATCGGACGATGTGGGGCACGGATTCGACAACATCGCCGACGTTCTATCGATGTCCCCGATCTTGCTCGAAAAGTACCTCGCCGCGGCCGAGACGGTTGTTGAGCAAGCGTTTCAGAACCCTGAAGCCTGGGCCAAGATCGAACCTCTTACGGCGGAATCACGTGAGGAACGTCGCGAAGCCCTCACCAAAAACATTCGCGAGTTCGCTCAACGCGCCTTTCGCCGCCCGGTGAGCGACGACGAAGTGGAGCGGGTTCTGGTGCTCGTTGACAAGGCTCGCGGTGCGGGGCCCGAACGCGGCCGACGCGGACGCGGTGAGGGCCCGCGGCGTGAGTTTGGAGGCGGCCAGCGACGCCCAGGTAATGAGGCTTTGCAGCTCGCCTGCACGGCGATCCTTACCTCTCCGCATTTCCTATTTCGCATCGAGCACGACGCCGATCCCAGTGTAGAAAACGCTCTGCAAGCGGATTCAGGAACGGCAGGAGAGATTGTTCCGGTGAGACCGCTAAACGATTATGAGATCGCCACGCGGCTGTCGTACTTCCTCTGGAGCAGCATGCCGGATGATGAGCTATTTGAGCTTGCGGCCCAAGGAACACTTCGCCAAGCACCGACCTTGCACGCTCAGGTCGACCGCATGCTCGCTGATCCTAAGTCGCGAGCGCTCGTCGATAATTTCGCTGGCCAGTGGCTGCAGCTTCGCGATGTCAATCACCTGTCGCCCGATCCGCAGCGTTTTCCCACCTTTGATGAGGAACTGCGAGCGGCGATGCTGCGCGAGACCGAACTCTTCTTTGAAGCGATGATTCGTGAAGACCGCAGCGTGTTGGATTTTCTTAGTGCCGACTTCACCTATGTCAACGAGCGACTGGCGCGGCATTATGGAATCGCCGATGTTCTAGGAGCAGAGTTTCGACGGGTTGCCCTCCCGGCGCAGCGGCGTGGGGTGCTGACCCATGCCAGTATCCTATTGCTGACGTCGAACCCGACCCGTACTTCGCCGGTGAAACGAGGCAAATGGATCCTCGACAACTTCCTCGGTGAATCGCCGCCACCGCCACCGCCAGGGATTGAAGAACTTGACGACGACGATGAAACGCTCGGATCGCTGCGGGAGCGGATGGAACAGCATCGAGCTAACCCGTCCTGTGCGGTTTGCCATCGCCAGATGGACGCGCTGGGGTTGGGGCTGGAGAATTTTGATGCGATCGGCGCTTGGCGAGAGGCCGACGGGCGATTCGCGATCGACCCCTCTGGCGCATTGCCTGGAAATCAACAGTTTTCAGGGGCAGCC
>CALELC010000036.1 GCA_937904535.1 uncultured Planctomycetaceae bacterium | reverse complement strand
GCGGCTCGATGAATCGTTCGCAACGGCACTGCAGGAATCAACCGAGCTGTTCCTCAACGCCAGCGGCACCACGCGGAGCGATGAACGCGACCAGGAATGCGTCGCAGCGTTAACGCTCCTGGAAGACACCGCCCAGCAGCTCAGTGACAGCTACGCCTCGCAGGCGATCGCGTACCGCAAGCAGCGTGAAACGAAACTCGGAACGCTCGTCGGATGCACGCTGCCGCCGAGTGGTGGAGCCCCCGGACACGCCGCCGATTTTACGGCCGCGTTCAACACCGCCGCGGTACGGATGAGCTGGGGTGATATCGAGTCAGACTACGGCCGGCTCGATTTCGACGGCGCCGATGCCGCCGTCGATTGGGCGACCTCCCAAGGAATGCGTGTGATCGGTGGGCCGCTGTTGGATTTCCAAGACCGGATGCTGCCGCACTGGCTGTACCTGGTTGAAGACAACTTCCACGCCCTGCTCGATTCGGTCAATCATTTCGCCGAGCAGGTCGTCAAACGGTACAAGGGACGAGTGCAGATTTGGAACTGCGCTTCGGGACTCAACACGCCGGGACCGCTCAGTCTGAGTGACGAGCAAGTGATGCGGATCGCAATGACACTGGTGCAGACGGTCCGACGACAAGATCCGCAGACACCGGTGATCATCAGCTTCGATCAACCGCTGGGCGAGTACCTGGCGCACCATCGCAACGGGATTTCGCCAATCCACTTCGCCGATGCACTGGCCCGCAGCGGGCTCGGTCTAGCGGGGTTGGGGTTGGAACTGCGGATGGGTTATGCGGCGCTGGGTACGATCCCGCGGAGCACGCTGGCGATCAGCCAACTGCTCGACCGCTGGGCAACGCTGGGCTTGCCGATCATGGTTCAACTGGCCGTGCCAGCCAATACCGCTCCCGATCCGCTGGCCCGGCGGCCGACGAGCGTGATCGCGATGGGCGACAACGGCACGAGCGACGCGCATCAGATGCGAGTTGCCAGTTCCATCCTGCGGACGTTGCTGGCCAAGCCATTCATCCATGCAGCGGTCTGGGAAGGCTGGGATGACACGGTGCCTCACGTGCTGCCGCACGCAGGCCTGTGGGAAGCGGGCGGAGCTAGGCCGCTGTTGGAATATTTCAAGCGGATTCGACGGGAATTGCTCAATTAGCCGCCCATTCCCAGCGGTTTGAGAACCAGTAAGCGGTCGGGTGGCACGCACAGATCGCTAGCGACGAACGTGAGACCGAAAAGCGACAGCTAGGGTGGCATCTTGAGGGAGCACTGAGCAGGAAAGACTGAGCAGGAAAGTTCGACGCCTTGCCAATGCAACGCCTTACCGTCGATTGCTGACCTAGCGGCTGACGCCGAAGCGTGTGCCGACCGGCAACCGGTGGCCGCGGAGGAACTCATCGGCTGTAACCTCGCTCTTGCCCGCCACCTGCAGACGATCGATCTGAATTACCCCGCGGCCAGTCGCGATCTGCAGGGCCGCGGAAGTCAATAACTCACCGGGCTCCGCCGAGCCCTGCGATGCCTCAGACGCCGCCGCCTCGGGCAACACGCTCACTCGGCGAACCGCGATCCGCAGCGGCGGTTTGTCCGGCGACAGCTGCAGCTCGGTATAGGCACCTGGCCAAGGCTGCATGCCGCGGACATGCCAATCGATCTTCTCCGCCGGCCAACTCCAGTCGATCTGCCCGGCAGCTTTATCGAGCCGCGGCGCCCGGCTCACTCGGCTCGGGTCCTGTGGCTCGCCGATGGGTGAGTTGCCATCCCAAGTTGCCAGTAACTCGACACTCTGCAGCGTCGGCTCGACACCCAACTGCGACAGCCGTTCCTCGAGTTCACCCGCGGTTTCCGTGCTGCGAATCGGTGTGCTGGCGGTAGCCAAAATCGGCCCACCATCGAGCCGCGGCGTCATGTGGATCACCGACACGCCGGTCTGTGCGTCGCCGGACAGCAGGGCCCACTGCACCGGAGCAGCGCCGCGGTAAGCCGGCAGCAGCGAGCCATGCAGGTTGATCCCGCCAAGCCGCGCCTGCGCGAGCGCTTCAGAACTGAGGATTTGGCCAAAGTCACAGACCACCAGCAGATCGGCCCCGAAGCTGTGCAGCTTTGCGATCGCCTCGGGAGCATTGATATTTGGCGGATCGTAAAGCTCAAAACCGTGGGCCGCGGCAAACTCGCGGACCGGGCTCGGCGGCGGGGCCTTGCGACTGCGGATTTCTCGGGCCGGACGAGTGACGACCAAAGGGATGTCGTGCCCGGCTGCCACAAGCGCAGCAAAGGCAGGCACGGCAAACGGGCCGGTCCCCATCAGGATCAAACGCAGCGGATGTGCGGCGATGGCCATGGCTACGGCATCTCTCAGGTGTATCGCGATTCCCACTCGGCCAGCCGCCGGATGAGCTCCTCATCGGCCGGGATGGCGCCGCTGGCCTGCTTGCTGCGATATTCCGATTCCAGTTCGTCCAGCCCTTCAGTCAATTCCTCGCGTTGATCCTCGGTCATGCGATCGAAGAAGAACACGCCATCCAGATGGTCTTTTTCGTGCTGGATGATCCGCGCCAGGAAGCCATCGAGCTTGCGCTCGATCGGATTGCCAACCAGGTCGTAAGCGCTGAGCCGGATCTGCGCAGGCCGTTTCACATCGCCGTACAAGCCCGGCAAGCTGAGGCAGCCCTCGCGGTCGCTCTCGCTGCCCTTGGGAAAGTTCAGCTCGGGGTTGATGCAGACCAGTTCCTCGCCCTCACCGCGTTTGCCCGCGGGATTGGCGACAAAAATCCGCAGTGGCAAGTCGACTTGGTTAGCAGCCAGGCCCACTCCATTGTGTTCGTACATCAGGTCGAACATTTCCGCGACGATCGCCTTGAGTTCCTTGTCCACGCGCCTGATCGTCTTGCTGCGATACCGCAGCGTAGGATGAGGATAATGAACGATGCTCAGCGACATGACGGTACAGTTGCGTTGTGGGAAGCCTAGCGATCCGCCGGCACAGCGGCTGATGGGGCCAGCTGCAAAACGATGGACGAAAATGTTGCCTTACAAGATGACCGATGAACGGCCATCTGGGCAGAGGGTGTGGTGCAACTGCCCGTGTGACGGACCGCTTGATCGCAGGCCGGCACGGTCGTAGGCGGCGGCCTGAGTCACTGTTATCCCGGCGGGATGAACTCCTCGCGACCTCGGCCCTGCAGCTCGCGATTGAGGATTTCCAGCAAGGTTTGCAAAAACACCACCACCATCGGGCCCACGAGAATCCCGATTGGGCCAAAGACCTGCAAACCGCCCAGCACGCTCAGCAGCGCTAGCAACGGATGCAAATGCGAACTGCCTTGCAAGACGAACATCCGGACTACATTGTCGATCATCGAAACCACCGTCAGCCCAAAGATCGCCAATCCAATGGCGGCAACCCAGCGTTCCTGCACCGCACCGAGATAAATCGCCACCGGGAGCCACACCACGGCGGGGCCGAGGAACGGAATGAAGGCCATGAACGTGGTGGCCAAGAACAAAAACACCAGCGACGAAAGCCCGACAAACCAGTACGCTGAGGTCGCCATGATCCCTTGCGCCAAGGCGCTAAGGACCGTCGCCAACACCACCGCACGACTGGTCTGATCAAACTGAATCAACAACTGTCGCACGTACTCGTCGTCCAAGGGGCTGAGCCGCATCAGCGAGCGAATCATGCTGGGGCCGTCAGCAAAGAAGAAGTAGAGCGCGATCATCAGGATCGCGCAGTCGATGAAAATCTGCAGCAGAAACTTGCCGGCCATCTGCGTGATCGGCAGCACTTGCGGTTGCAGATACTCCTGCGCTCCGGCGAGCATGGAGCGAAAGTCGGCGTCGCTGGGGTTGGCCAAAAGTCGCAGCTGCGCGCCGATCGACTCGCCGACCACCGACTGCATCCAGCGGCGCTGCGACGTCCGCGTTTGCCAGTACTGCAGCTCATAGTCCTCGCGCGCGGCTTGCCGCTGAAGCACGTCCTCCGAGAGCAAAGCGACGAACAACTCATCGGCCTGCCGGCTCAATTTGTCGACGTCTTCGAGCACCGCATCGAGTGCCTCGCGGTTAGCGTTCTCGCCGCGAAAATGGTTGTTGAGGTAAACGAGTAAATCCTTGACTTCCTCACTCGTCGTCCTAACGGTTTCCAGTGACTCCGGCGCAGCCAGCGCTTCCAGGTCGTCATCCAGTTGGCGGAAGTGCTCCGCTTGCGGCAAGTCGAGCGACAAGCGACTGCGGATCTGATCGATCGACTGGTAAAATCCGCCCGAGTTCATCTGCCGAAAAAACGTCGCTCCTTGAGCGATCGCGATGAACGACACGGTGCTGGCCGGCAGCAACACCAACAGCAGAATGAAGATCGTGGTTAGGATAGAAGCCAAGTGGGTTCGGCCATGGGTGCGATCGAGAATTCGCTGATACAAAGGGCGAAAAATCACGACCAGCAGGGCCGCGAGGAACAGCGGCACAAAGAAGCTTGCCATGACCCGAAAGAACAACACCCCGATGACGACGGTGGCCAGCACCAGGATGCCGACCGAAATGAATTTTGCCATCGAGACGTTGGCGATCCCGTCAGCGGCCATGCCCGAAACCGTTGCCGGCGCTGGTCCGGTTTCCTCGTCTGCTGAGTTGTCAGAGCTCGCCATTCCGGCAGATGAAAAGGGCTGCGACGCCGATCCAGATCGGTTCAACTTCTTGGGCAACGCTCAACTCACTCAGAAAAGGAGAGGTCAGACGCCGAAGGCGATGGCAAGGGTTCGCTCCTGTCAGGGACAAACCACTCTGTCGACAGAGCCTAATGTATGACAAAGCCGACCGATACTTCACTGCCGGTAGCCGACGAAGCGGTTGTGACGCCCGGTCCGGCGGCTTCTCCTGCGGCGCTGCCAACCGGTTGGTCGAACCGAGGAAAATCGATTGCCATCCGCGTGCTCAAATGCTTGATCACGATCGTCGTGGTGGCCGCCGTCACCTTTGCCGCCCGAGGCTCCATCATCGCTTGGAACCAACAGTCCGGCGCCAATCGCATTACGCTGGCCGATGTGCGCTGGGGGTGGTTAGCGGTTTCCGCTGTGACCTACGCAGTATCGCTGGTGCCGGCCAGCCTGGTGCTGCGGCGGGCGTTGGCGGCGCTGCACCAACCGATTGCTTTTCCGCTGGTCGTGGCGGCGCAGTTGATCGGGCATCTCGGCAAGTAGGTGCCGGGCAAAGCGATGGTGATCGTGCTGCGAGCTTCGATCCTCAGCCGCGGACACGTCAAAGTCTCACTCAAGCATTCAGCGCTCGCGGTGATCATCGAGACGCTCAATCTGATCGCCGTCGGCGCGATCTTGGCGCTGCTGCTGGTAGTGATCCTAGAGACGCCCGAGTGGATCAAGTGGACCAGCGGCCTGATGGCTGCCGGAGCGGCGATCGGCACGCTGCCGCCGGTGTTGCGGTTCTTTCTCTCCCCTGGTCTGCCGGCGAGGGCCAGTGGCACGCTGCCCCTGAACTGGACCGCCGATGACCTGGCGGCTGCCTGGCTGTGGTGCACTCTGTCATGGATCTTTACCGGCGTCTCGATGACGGCCGTGGTCCTGGCGCTCACCCCGATACAGCCCGATCAGTCCTATGTTTCGCTGACACTGATCTGCTCGGCTGCTTCGATGCTGGCGTTCGTCGCCGGCTTTGCTTCGCTGTTGCCGGGCGGCGCGGGAGTCCGCGAGATGGTGTTGGCCACGCTGCTGACCCCGGTGATTGGCCCGGGGTTGTCGCTGCTCGCGGCCGTGGTCGCCCGCATGGTTCAGTTGGCGGTCGAGAGCCTGCTCGCCGCCGCGGTCTGGATCACGCTCATCCGCTGGCGCTGGACGCGCGCCGATCAGTTGCTTTCGTAGCGGTATTCCGCTTCGTGGCTCGCTTCGCTTTCCGAGAGCGGCTCGGTGCGATTGGTCTGCGCGACAATCATCGCGGCCAGATGCAGTTCCTGCGGATGGAACCAAGCGACGTTGCCGGTGTACTTGCTTTCGATCCGGTTTTTCACCGCTAGCTCGTGCCAGCTGAGGTTATCGGTCAGGTGCCAGGCAGCAGCTTGAGCAACGTTCTGCGTGAGCTTGTTGTAGCCGAGCAGGCGGCAGATCTCGACGACGCGGCCGTCCTGAGTGACTTGATCTACGGGCACCATCTTGTACGCGACCTTCGGGTGGGGGTCCTTCTTGCCGTGTTCAAGGCAGACCGTGGTGACTTTCAGCTTGAGCTGCTTTTCGGCCGGGATCCGCATCATGCCGCCCATGCCCATGCCACCCATACCCATGCCGCCGCCCATGCCGCCCATTCCACCCATGCCGCCCATTCCACCCATGCCGCCGCCCATGGCCTGCATGCCACCGCCCATACCACCTCCCATGCCGCCCATTCCTCCCATGCCGCCCATACCTCCCATGCCGCCCATTCCTCCCATGCCCATGCCACCCATCCCCATTTGGGCTTGGACGGGAACCGCGGCAAAGGCTTCGGGCAATTGCAGCCGGAGCGGCGCATCGGTCAGGTTGCGGACCAGGATGGCAGCTTCGGTCGCGTCTTTGGGAATGAACTTGACTTCGATCTGGCCGGCCTCTTCGGCTTCAAACCACTCCAGCAGCGGTTCGTTGGCAGGCAGTTGTCGATCAGCAGCCAGAGTGGGAATGCCGCCAGCGAGCCAAGCCGCGGCAATGGCAAGAGCGAACAGATGAGTTTTCATGGACCAGGCACTCCGGCGACGAATCGATTATCAGGAAAAGGGACACCAGCGCAGTAGGACCGGCGGATCCCGCCGCGACGGCGCTTTGGTAACAGCGAAACACGCACTCAGTTTAAATACTCGCTGCTGAACAATCAAAAAATAGTTCGCAATTCCTCACCGCGATCGCCTCCGCCGCGGATTTTGCGCAATCGTTCAAGCGGTTGTGCAGGTTGTGCCAGCGGTGCCGCTCAGGGCGATGCCGCACTCGCAGCGATGCACCTCGCGGTCACCGGTGGGCCACCGCCACCGGTACAGGCTTTGCAAAATACGTCTCGCGAGCCACAGCGGTCTGTCAAGCTGACAGCCCGCGGCAAAGTTCCTCACGAAACCTCACACGCTCTTGGAAGGGATGTTGCAATGAGAATGGTGATTCCCGAATCGCGTTTGAACCGAGCCTTGGGCGGCTGGGCCAGCGACGTCAATTCGTTGGTCGACTCGCTGTTGGGCGCAGCCACGGATCAGGCCAGCCGGGCCAGTGGCGACTTCACGCCACGGATGGATATCTGCGAAGCGGATAACCGGTTTGTCCTGTCGCTCGATCTGCCGGGGGTAAAATCCGACGATGTGCAGATCGAAGTCGAGGACAACAACCTGGTGATCCATGGCACTCGCCAGCA
>CALELC010000035.1 GCA_937904535.1 uncultured Planctomycetaceae bacterium | reverse complement strand
TTCCTGCAAAAAGCCCAGCGTGCGGTCGCGGAAGGTACGGGTGTAAAGTAATGGAGGTTCGACATCTACTGCAGTTAAGCCGCATCCTTGAATTGGCTTAGACGAATATCACCACCGGGCAGGTGAGCAATGATTTCAAGCTCTCCGCCGAGAGCCTGAATCAGCCTGCGCAAGGTGCTGATTTGCATATCGTCTTGCGATTCAAGGCGCGACAACGTCGGCTGCTTAATGCCCAATGTCGCGGCCAGATCTGCTTGCGTGAGCCCGACCGCTTTGCGAACCTCTGCCAGCAGCATCTCGGCCATCATTTCCTTCGCTCGCCCCTGAGCTCGAGCTCGAGATTCCTGCGACATCCTTTCCTCAAGCTCGCTAAATCGCTTGGCCATTTAGATCAAACCTTCTTTACGGAGTGCATCCAGGTGTTGGTCATATAAGTCGTCAGCTCGCGGTATCATTCGCTCATAAAATCGGTCTTCACCCGTTTTGTCTCCTCCGATCAGCAAGATCGCACACCGCCGTGGGTCGAAGGCAAACAACGTTCGTAGTGGTCGCCCTTGGTGCTGCGTTCGCAATTCTTTCATGTTTCCATGGCGAGACCCTTTGAGGGTGTCAGCGTGAGGACGTGGCAAAGTTGGGCCCAGACGTCGTAGCAATTCGACACTGGCAGCAACGGACTCCTGCTCAGCCTCGTCAAGTTGATCCCACCAGTGGCCAAATTCGTCGGTGTACTCGATTTCCCACATCGTAAATCATAGCCTGTAAGCTATATTTTGGAAGCCACACTGGCCGTTGCCTCGCTCAAGCAATGCCACACTTGGCTGCATTTCACCACTCCCTACCGCTGAATCCGGTCGGCGTCGGCGAGATCCTCGGGAGTTGCTCGACCATTGGGCTGGTCGGCTGCGGCAAGACCTTCCAAGTATTCGATGGCTTCAGACAACGAGGTGGTCACAAAATCGATCTTGGCGGATTGAAGCCGCTGCTTCGTCCGCTCCATTGGACCGGATGCGTTCCACAGACCGACCACAACCTGCAGTTCGGGGAACGCTTTCCGCAACCGCCCGCCCCCTTGTCGAGCTCGGCTGGCGCCGCCCGGAGCGAGCGCTGACACGATCAGCACGCCGGGCTGCATCTGTTCCAGCTTCTCAACAATCTCCTCGTCTAGAATCGAGGGATCGCAGGCCTGCGCAGCGTGTCCGCGAGCAGAGAGCAGTTGTACGAGCATTTCGCCAGCGATCCGATCGGCCACATCCTCAGCCGGGGCACAGGCAATGTTCAGGGCATGTCGGACCGGCTGATCAGTGCTTGCGGCCTCGGCCTCTTTCGCGGCTCCCTCCGGCACCGCCCGCGCAGCAGCGGTCATGTCGAACTCGCTGCCGAGGTCACGAATCACATCGAGCAGGGTTTGCTGAATGAACCGCTGCTGATGATCACTCAATCGCCCGGCATTGCGGTCGCGTTCGGAGTAGCTGAGCGTCGGGATGAGCATCTGCTCGTACAACTGCTCGAGCGTCCCGCCTTCGAGGAAGTTGGCGATGATCTCATTGGCCTCATGTTCGTCAAACGTCAGCAGGCGCTGGTAATAGCGAACATGCAGCTCCAGCGCCGGTTGGTCACTCAATAGCACATTCAGAAAACTCAGTTGCGGAACGAAGCGACCGATCACCGTCAAACAGACCGTCAGCGGCATCGACAACACCAACCCCACAGGCCCCCAGAGCCACGTCCAGAACGTTGCCGCAAAGATGATCCCGACGACCGAGATCCCGGTCTTGGTACCGTAAAGCCACGGCTCGAGAATGTTGTTGCTGACCAGTTCTAATACCAGGAACAACCCGATCGTCAGCAGCGGCGTGGCCCAGCCGCGTTCAATCGCCAGCGACAGCGAGATCGGCAACAGCGCCGCTACCCATGGCCCCACATACGGAATGAACCGAAACACCGCGGCCAGCAGCCCCCAGAGCAGTGCATTGGGGACACCAATCAACAGCAACCCAATGGCGACCGCCAGCCCGTAGCTGCCGTTGATGATCACCAACATCCGCAAGTAGGTGCTCACTCGCTCGGCGGCCTCGTCCATCGCCTGCGTGGTCAGGTACACATGCCCGGTGCCGACCAGCCGCACGAACCGGTCGCGCAGGTCCTCGCGCTGCAACAAGATGAAGATCGCAAACACGATCACAATCGCCGCCGTCCCCAGCGGCGCCAGCAGAGGTCCCAGCCAATCGCGCAGCATCCGCAGGGCAAACGGCGAACTTTCGACAATCTGTACCGCAACCGGCTCCTCCGCCCGCTGCATCCGCGGACGGACCGGCTGTTCATCCTCGCCAGAGATCACGTTGCCGAGTTCTTCGACCGTGTCGGCCAGCGGCGATGGCCCGGTAAATTGCCCGCGAATCGCCTGGATCCGGCTGATCAAGGTGCCTTTGTACTGCGGCAGGTCGGCGGCCAACCTGGTGGTTTGATCGACGACGATCCAAGCAAACACGCCGACAACCGCAAACGCCAGCAGCGTCACGAGGATCACGGAGCCGATGCGTCCCAGACCGACTGCTCCGATGCGGAGGCGTTCGAGCCTGGCGGCCATCGGCGTGAGCAAAAAACCTAACAGCACCGCTAGCACAAACGGCAACAGCACATCTTGGGCGACGTACAGCAGCGCCACCGACAACAGAAACAGTGCGAGCACCTGGAGCGTCGGTGTCTTGTTTTCTTCCGACCGCGCCATCTGAGAGCATCCTCAAGGGAGATTATTCGCGGAGCACACAGTCCCAGTACGCCACTAGCTGTCCGGTGTGCCAAACGTTGAGCCGTTAACTAGCAAACGGTTAGCAAATAGCAAACGGTGAGCCAGCTTGGCAGATGCTTGTTGCCAGCTAGCCTGCAAGAACTACCGGACTGGATCGACGACTCCGACCGGCGGAGCGGTCGGCGACTCTGTCAGCGCAAACCTCCGACCGGCGGAGCGGTCGGCGACGCTCGCGGCTGCAGACCAGCGGAAATCGCGAAAAGATCGCTATCCCGCAACCGAGGCCGCTCTACAATGCCGACATGAATCCTTCTGATGCTTCCAACTGTTCTCTGTCGTTGCCGATCGTCGAGTCTCCGAGCACGCCGCCGCCCGCCTCGGCGCTGCGGCCGAGCGATGCCGATTTTCTGTCGCGGCTTGGCGAGTCGCTCTCGGGAATGAACCAGCCGACTCGTCAGCCCAGTGGCCCGGTCGCCGCCACCGCCTTGCCGATGAGCATGGAAGAGGCGCGCGAGCGCGGGTGGGATGAACTGGATGTCGTGTTCGTGACCGGCGACGCCTACGTTGACCATCCGAGTTTCGCGATGGCGATCCTCGGCCGGGTGCTGGAAGCCGCGGGATTTCGCGTCGGGATCATCAGCCAACCGGACTGGCATTCTTGCAACGATTGGCGCCGGTTTGGTCGCCCGCGGCTGTTCTTTGCGATCAGCGCGGGCAACATGGACTCGATGATCAATCATTACACGGCCAACAAAAAGGTCCGTAATGACGATGCCTATTCGCCGGGCGGCCGCATCGGCCAGCGCCCTGATCGCGCCACGCTGTCGTACTGCATGCGCGCTCGCGAAGCCTATAAAGGCGTCCCGGTGATCGCCGGCGGTGTCGAAGCGTCGCTGCGTCGGCTGGCCCACTACGACTACTGGAGCGACAAGGTCAAGCGTTCGATTTTGCTCGACAGCAAGGCGGACTTAGTCGGTTTCGGAATGGGCGAAAATGCGATTGTTGAAATCGCTCGGCGACTCGACGCGGGTGAGTCGATTAAAGACCTGCGCGATATCCGTGGGGTGGCTTACGCCCTCGGCGCCTCCGAAACGCCGCACGAATCGGTCCGCGATCGGCTGCTGATGCTGCCGAGCTACGAAGAAGTCTGCAGCGACAAATTGGCGTTTGCCGAAGCCACTCGGATCATCCACAACGAGACGAATCCGCTCAACGCCCGGCCGCTGATCCAGATGCACGGCACCCAGGCGGTCGTCTGCAATGTGCCTCAGTTGCCGATCAGCGAAGCGGCGATGGACGCGATCTATGGCTTGCCCTACACCCGGCGTCCGCATCCGAGCTACCGTGAGAAGATCCCCGCGTATGAAATGATCAAGAACTCGGTGACGATCATGCGCGGCTGCTTCGGTGGCTGTACGTTCTGCTCCATCACAGCTCACCAAGGCCGGATCATCCAGTCGCGGAGCAAAGAATCGGTGCTCGGCGAAATCCGCCAAATGAGCGAAGACAAGAGCTTCACCGGAGTGGTCAGCGATATCGGCGGGCCGACCGCCAATATGTATCAGATGCGCTGCACCCAGCCTGAGGTCGAAGCGGTTTGCCGGCGGCAGTCGTGTGTTCATCCGAAAATCTGCAAGCTGCTGGGCGTCGATCACAAACCGGTGATCGAGTTGATGCGTGAAGCACGCTCGCTGCCGGGGATCAAGAAGGTGCTCGTCGCCAGCGGCATTCGCATGGACCTAGCGAGAACTTCGCCAGAGTACCTGCGCGAGCTGACCGCGCACCATGTCGGCGGCAAACTGAAGGTCGCGCCCGAGCATGTCGATGCAGGCGTGCTCAACAAGATGCGCAAGCCGAAAAACAACGACTTCGAGTTCTTCACCGACGAGTTCCAAAAGGAATCCAAACGGGTCGGTAAGAAGCAATTCATCGTCCCATACTTCATCGCCTCGCATCCGGGCAGTGACGTTAAAGCGATGATCGAACTGGCGTTGTTCCTCAAACGCAACGGCTACAAACCCGACGCGGTGCAAGATTTCATTCCGGCGCCGCTGGATGTGGCCACGACGATGTACTACACCGGTCTGGACCCATTTACGAAGCAGCCGGTGTACGTTGCCAAGGCCTTGAAAGAACGCAAGTACCAGCGGGCACTGATGCAGTTCTTCAAACCTGAAAACTATTTTGAGGTTCGCGAAGCGCTGCGGCTGGCTGGCCGCACCGATCTGATCGGTGACGGTTGTGACAGCCTGATCCCGTCTAAACCACCCCGCGAAGCGATCGAGCGGCGGCGCAAAGATGCTGGTAGCCGGTTTCGCGGCGACTACGTTCACACCATCCCCGGTGCGCAGCCTGCGGCGGGGGCAACTCCAACAGCCGGCGCCAAACCGGCGCCAACGTTGGCCAAGGGCAGCAAGAAGCAGCGGCGCGAACGCAAATCGACCGGCTACCGTCCCGATCGCCGCGGCACAAAGTGAGCTCTCCGGCGGCCTTGGCTGCGGTTGCCCGCTGACAATTTCCCGCTGACAATTTGTGGATATCGATGCGCTAAAACTGGCTCGCGGCGGCTAGTTTTGAACCGTGACCAGCAACTGCATCGCAGCATCGGCCGGATGCTCGATCACTCGCACGCTGGCCACACGGCCGCCCCCCGCCTCAAATCGCTCCAGCAACCGCTCGCGCAGCGTGCCGCACCCGACCAGCAGCCCGCCAGCGAACGCTAGATCGACCGGCTCACCTGCGAATTGTCGCTGGTTCAGGGTCGTCAGATGCTTGGCCAACTCGTCGGCGGCCTCGTGAAGCAACCGATCGGCAACCGCGTCTCCGGCTGCGGCCACTTCACAAACGACCGCGGCCCCGCCAGCGATCTGACCGCGGCTCCAGGGCTGCAACCGCGATGGCCAGAGTGCGACGTTGCTTTCACCCGTCCACTGCTGCAGCGCCGGCAAAAGCTCGGTCGGCTCACCGCGACCGTCATGGGCAGCCACGGCAGCCCGCAGCGCGGCCCCGGCTACCGCATAGGCGCTCCCTTCGTCGCCGAGCAGCCAGCCCCAACCTCCACAACGATCTTCATTGCCATCAGCGGTTCGCGCAAACGCAAACGAGCCGGTACCGGCGATCAGGGCAATGCCGTAGCCGGCGGGCGTCCCGCCGACGACCAGCCCGCGCGCATCGTGCGTCACGATCACACGAATCGGGCCGGCAGAGCGCACCACTTCTTCGGCCAGACCTTGGCAATATGACTCCACGCCGCCGCCAGCCATCGCCAGTGCGATCTCGGTCAGCGGCTGCGGCGGAATCCCGGCGGCAGCGAAAGCGAGCTCGATTGCCAACTGGCACTCCTGCCAAGCATCGGCGGCTGACACCAAATGCAGGTTCGTCGCCCCAGCGCTGCCGCGGCCGAGAATCTCGATTTCGCCGTTAGCCGTGCGGCGGCCGATCGATGCCTCGGTTTTCGTACCACCGCCATCGATACCGACTAAGAGCGTCTGCCGCTGCTTGCGCAGCACAGCCTGATCCAAGGAAGGCATATTCAATTGGATGTCGTTCAACCGATCACCTGTCGGAGATGGCCCTGATGTTCCTGTAGCAACTGGCGCGCTTGCTCAGCGGATACCTTGCGGTGATGCATCACCACCGCCGTCTTGACCTCGCCACCGGCCCGCTCCAGCACCTCACCGGACGCCGTTTCGTCCAACCCGGTTAGGTGGGAGACGATCCGCCTCGCGCGGATGATCAGTTTACTGTTAGTCGCCTTCAGGTCGACCATTAAATTTCCGTAGGTTTTGCCCAGCCGGATCATGGCTCCGGTCGTGAGCATGTTCAGCACCATCTTCGTCGCGGTCCCCGCCTTCATCCGCGTCGAGCCGCTGATCACCTCAGGACCGACGATCGGAGCGATCAAAATCTCGACCCAGCGGTCGATCTCAGACGGCGAGTTGCAAACCACACCGATCGTGGTCGCTGCGAGCGAACGAGCGTATTGCAGCCCGCCGATCACATACGGCGTGCGGCCGCTCGTCGCGATTCCGACCAGGACGTCCTGGCTGGAAAAGTCGATTCCCTGCAGATCGCGAACAGCCGCCTGCGGATCGTCCTCAGCCCCTTCGATCGCCCGCGTCAGCGCGGACGGGCCGCCAGCAATCAGCCCGACGACTTGGCTCGGGTCCGTGCGAAAGGTTGGCGGACACTCGCTGGCGTCGAGCACGCCCAGCCGGCCGCTGGTGCCGGCGCCGAGGTAAATCAGCCGTCCGCCAGCCCGCAGCGCAGCGGCAATTCGCTCGACCGCCTGAGCAATTTCGCGAGTGACCGCACCGACGGCAGTGGCCACCTTAGCGTCCTCGGCCTGAATCAAACGGACGATTTCCTCGGCTGGCAACTGATCAATTTGCAGCGAATCAGGGTTGATACTTTCGGTGGTCAGTTGGTGTAGCATGGGCGCCGGCCGAGGAAGGAACGTTGCGAGGAGAAATCCTACTCGAAAACGCACGTTTGTTCAGCTTCCTCAGCTCGCAAACCGCGCCATTCGCTCCCTCTCACCCCTGCGCCCGCCCTTGGACTTTCGCCTCTCCACGATCGATGCTTCGATCATCTTGCTCTATATCCTCGCTACTTTAGGGCTAGGACTATGGTTTGGACGCGACTCCAACACGCTGGCCCGGTTCCTCGTCGGCGGGCGCGACTTGCCGTGGTGGGTGGTGCTCGGTTCGATCATCGCCACCGAAACCAGTGCCGTGACGTTCTTGAGCGTGCCGGGTTTGACGTGGGCTGAAAACGGTAATTTCGGTTTTCTGCAGTTGGCGTTTGGGCTGATCATCGGCCGGCTGATTGTCGTGCTGTGGTTCCTACCGAGCTACTTTCGAGGCGAGATATTCACCGCCTATGAGGTCTTGCAGCAGCGTTTCGGTGGCCTGACGCAGCGCACCGCATCGCTGATTTTTGTCTTCACCCGCACGCTGGCCGACGGGCTGCGGCTGTATCTGACTGCGCTCGTACTGGGTCAGGTCTCCGGCTTTGATTTGACGCTGTGCGTGTTGTTGATCGCTGTCGTGACGGTCGTGTACTCGGCGATTGGCGGCATTCGCAGCGTCGTCTGGAACGACTGCATTCAGCTTGTGGTGTACCTGCTCGGGGCCCTGGCCGCGATCGTCGTGATCGTGTCGCAGCTGCCCGGTGGCTGGTCGAGCTTGTGGGAGTTCGGTCACAGCACGGGCCGCTTCGTGATCGTCAATCGCGAGCCGTTCTCGTTTCAATCAGCCAATTTGTGGGCCGGCATCATCGGTGGGATCTTCCTCAGCCTAGCCACTCACGGCACCGATCAGATGATGGTCCAGCGGTACCTCTGCTCGCGCTCGCTGGGGCAGGCGAGGCTGGCTGTTGGGCTCAGCGGTCCACTCGTGGCGCTGCAGTTCGCGCTGTTTCTGCTGGTCGGCGTGGCGCTGGCTGCCTGGACGTCGCTGTTGGATCAGCCTGCCGACCTGAACCCCGATGAAGTGTTCGCCGCCTTCATTGTCAACCACATGCCCGTGGGCCTGTGTGGCCTGACGCTTGCCGCGGTGTTTAGCGTGGCGATGTCGACGCTTTCCAGTTCGCTCAGCAGCAGTGCCTCTGCCGTCGTCAACGATTTCCTCAAACCGCAAGAGTCGGCGTCGCTGCCCCCGGAAGCGGCTGCGGCGCTGGACCAGCGGTTAACTCGCGCCAGCCGGCTGTGGACTGCGATTTTCGGTGGACTGCAAATGGCCGTTGCGATCGCGGTTATCCATTTGCCATCGCTCGTCGCCACCTCGGTAGTCCATCAAGTGATCACGGTGGCCGGTTTTGCCTCCGGCTTGATCGTCGGCATCTTCCTGCTGGGGCGATCACGCCGGCATTTTGCACAGCGAAGCGGTTTGATCGGCATGGTCACGGCGTTTTGCGTCACCACGCTGCTGATCCTCCCGCCGCCGCAGCTAGGTTGGAGGCTGTACGGCTGGTGGGCGGCGCTCGTCGCCAGCCTCGTTTGCTACTCCGTCGCCTCGATCGTCGATCGCTTGTTCCCCCGACCACCCGAGTTGGCCGACCCCGACTAACAGCCACCACCAAGCCCCGCGTTCGAGTCCAAGCTTCAGCTTCCCCGTTGGAGTTCAAGCTTCAGCTTGCCGGTTGGAGTCCAAGCTTCAGCTTGCCATGTCCCGTATCCATACCGCCACCTCCCATCACTTTCCCTCGCCTCTCTCCAGCCATCAAACCACACCGATTACATTGATCAACTCGCCCATCGTTCACGGTCTTTCAGCAAGAGTGAAAGTTATGCTCGTTCGTGTCTGTCGTCGCTTTCAGTTGCCGGTCCTCGCTGGCGGTTTGCTGCTGATCGGGCTGAGCCTAACCTCGCCCGCCGCAGCGGAGACACCGTCCAATCGGCTGCCGCACTCGACTCCCGAAGCAGTCGGTATGGACGCGGCGCTGCTCGATCAGATCGACGAGCGGGTAGAGACAGCGATCTCAGAAGGCAAACTGCCCGGTGCCGTGGTGACGATCGGCCACCGCGGCTCGATCGTGTTCCAGCGTGCCTACGGCCAGCGGCAAGTTTCGCCCGAGCCGTTGCCGATGCAGACTGACACGGTATTCGACCTGGCCTCGCTGACCAAACCGATCGCCACCGCCACCAGCATCATGCGGTTGGTCGACCAGGGGCTGATCAAGCTCAGTGATCCCGTCGCCGCGCATCTGCCGGAGTTCGGCGTCAAAGGCAAGCAAGAGATCACGATTCAGCAGTTATTGCTACACGTTGGCGGTCTGATTCCCGACAACGCAATGTCGGACTATCAAGATGGCCCGGAAGCCTCCCGCATCAACTTCCTCCAACTCGGGCTCAACTACAAACCTGGCGACCGCTTCCGTTACTCGGATGTCGGCTTTCAAGTACTCGGAGAACTGATCGCGAAGACCAGCGGCCAAAGCGTGGCGGCGTTTTCACAAGAAGAAATCTTCCGACCACTGGGCATGCAGGAGACCGCCTACCTCCCGGACGAAGCCCTGCGTAAGCGTGCCGCGACGACCCAGCAGCGCGAAGATCGCTGGATGATCGGCGAAGTGCACGACCCACGCGCCTATGCGATGGGCGGCGTCGCAGGCCATGCGGGCCTGTTCAGCACTGCAGATGACCTTGCGATCTACGCCCAGATGATGTTGCAAGGCGGTAAATATAAGGATGCGGTTATTCTGAAACCTGAAACCGTTGCGCTGATGACCGCTGCTTATGAGGTTCCCGGCAGCTCCACCTCCAAACCTTATACCCGCGGCTTGGGCTGGGATAAACTTTCATCCTACTCGTCGAACCGTGGCGAAAGCATGACAGAAGCCGCTTACGGCCACGGCGGTTTTACAGGCACGTCGATTTGGATCGATCCCGGTCTGGACCTGTTTGTGATCTTTCTCAGCAACCGCGTCCATCCCGATGGCAAAGGTTCAGTGAATCCGCTGGCCGGTGCGATCGGTAAGCTTGCGGCCGACGCAGTGGCTCGTGACCAGGACGAACCCAACAGCAACGACACGTCGGCGGTGCGCTGCGGTATCGATGTTTTGGTCCAGCAGCAGTTTGCTCCACTGGCCGGTCGCCGCGTCGGGCTGATCACCAATCACACCGGCGTCAGCCGCGATGGCGTGCCGACGCGAGTGCTCATGCATCAAGCCGCTGCCGTTGAGTTGGTGGCTTTGCTCAGCCCCGAGCACGGCATCGCCGGACGCCTTGACCAACCGAACATCGACGACACGGTCGATCCCGAAACGGGGTTGGTGGTCTTCAGCCTCTACGGCAAGGATCGCAAGCCTTCAGCCGAATCTTTAAAGGGTGTCGACACGCTGGTGTTCGATATCCAAGACATCGGCTGCCGGTTTTACACCTACATCTCGACGATGGGCGAAGCGATGCAGGTTGCGGCAGAGCAGGGGTTGCGGTTCGTCGTGCTCGACCGTCCCAACCCGATCAACGGCGTCGACCTCGGCGGTCCAATCCTCGATACCGGCTCCGAGTCGTTTGTCGGTTATCACAGCTTACCGGTTCGCCATGGGATGACCGTCGGTGAAATCGCGGGCATGCTCAAAGCCGAACGCAACTGGGATCTCGACCTGCAGGTCATTAGATGTAAAGGCTGGCAGCGTGAAGACTACTTCGATGCGACGGGGCTGAGCTGGATCAATCCTTCGCCCAACATGCGCAATCTCAATCAAGCGATCTTATACCCCGGCATTGGCTTGCTGGAGTTCACCAATCTCTCCGTCGGCCGCGGGACGGACACGCCCTTTGAAATCATTGGCGCCCCCTGGCTCGACGCCCGGGCTGTCGCTCGCCAGCTGAATGCGATCAAACTTGCTGGCGTCGCCTTTATCCCCACCCAGTTCACACCCAGCGCCAGCAAGTTCTCCGGCGAGTCGTGCGACGGGGTGCAAATCCTGATCACCGATCGCGCCGCGATCGATCCGCTCCACGTCGGTCTAGCGATCGCTCTCACCTTGCGCAAGCAGCACCGTGAGCAGTGGGAAACCAAGAATTACAACCGTCTACTGAGCAGCAAACCGCTCTACGATGCCGTCCTCGCCACCCGCCCGTTAGCCGAACTCATCACCCTAGCCAGCGCCGACGAGCAATCCTTCCGCACCCGCCGCCAACCGCACCTGCTGTACTGATCGGCTGCAAAACGAATGCGAATCCTGCCGGTCGTGTAGACCAGGTTCAGTCAACCGGCAGGGGTTTACTTTCCGCTTCTATAATGGACGTGACAAAGGGGACGGGACGCTGACAAAGGGGACGGGGACGCTGGCAAAGGGGACGGAGGGAGTTTCCGAGCCATACTTGCCCCAGGCCATACTGCTGAAGTGACTCCGGCTGATCGCGGCAAACTGGGCAGCGACCAGGATCGACCAGTGACATGCACACGAATTGGCAATTCGACGTAGTAGGGCTGGACGGCGCACAAACATAGTAGAACCATCGCTCTTAATTGTTCGGCATGCTAACCGCTTCGCGCGAAGAAAGGGACCACTTGAGGAGAATCGGCCTACGCGGAGAACAGCCACCTGCTACAGCCAAACGCCGACAAGAAACCTGCCCCGATGTAGCCTGGAAACTTGGTGAACCGATCGCTATAGCTTTTTCCTTCACCCTAACTCCGTGAGCCCAGTGACTCCGTGAGAGACTTCAGATAGGGCCGAGCGCTGCGAGGGCTCTCATGAAGTTACCGAGCGGTGATGATCGCCAGACGAACAAAATTAGCAACGAGTCAATCCGACACAGAAGCACTGGCGAAGTGACACACTCCCACGCTTCCTTCTGGCACATCCGTTTGTGGACCTCCATTCTGGAAGCGGTTACAATCGGATCTGGAGGACCGCGAATGAATGATCTGGAGGACCGCGAATGAATGTTGACCAAATGATCTCGGACTTATCTCAGCTTCCCACTGATGATCGGTTGAGAGTCGTTCATGCGGTCTGGGACACGCTCCCCGATGACGTTGACCTGCGTGCCAGCGCCACGCAGCAGGCTGAGCTTGACCGTCGACTTGCCGCACACCGAACCGATCCGTCGACCGCAATCTCCCACGAAGAACTCCTGAGACGCATCGGGAACCGCCGCTGATGCGGCAGTTAACCTACCGCCCTGAGGTTGAAGATGATGCTGTTGCCGCGATTATTTAGTACGACGGCAAACGCCTTGGGCTAGGCGAGGAGTTTTTCAAAGAATACCTGTCCGCGATTCAGCTCATTCGCAATAACCCTCTCCAATTCGCGATTGCGGCCAACGGACTACGCCCCTGCCGGCTGAAGCGATTTTCATACATCATTCATTTCAATGTTGTAGATCACGACGTTTTAGTCGTCGCTTTGATGGCCGGAGGGCGTGACGATTCCGCATTCCTAAATCGTGGCGAAGCAGCCGGCTAAGTGCAGGCAACGCGGGAACCGGGGCGGGTCGCTTTCTCGCCTCTGGCGCTGGCTGGCATTTGAATCTGCTGCTCGCCCGTCTATCCAGGCCGGCCGTTGCGCGACGAAAGTAAAGCTGAAACGGTTGGTCGCTATCACCGTTCGGCCTATCCCCCTGGGTATCCTAAAAGCATTCATCCGTTACAACAAAACGCCTGCTGAGAAACCTGCCTCGTTGGATCCTGAGAACTTGGGGAATCGGTTGCCAGGGCGTTCAATCCCCCAACTCCGTGAACACCGCGTCTCCGTGAGAGACTCCTGGCAACAGCGGGCCGTAGTTGAACGCTTCCCCCCTCAATCCAGAACCGAAGGATTAGAAGTCCTTTGGTCTACCGACTGAAGCAGCCCCAAACGGTTACCCTTCCCTCACCAGGACGCCATGGATCGCAGCCAACTCGAGTCGACGTTCGATCAGCAGGCCGCGACGTATGACCAGCAATGGGCGAAACTGGCGGCGTTTCGCGATGGGCTCCACCTGCTGATCGCATCGCTCTTTAGCGAATTGCCGCAGGACGCGCGGATCCTATGCGTCGGGGCAGGGACGGGAGCCGAAATCGACTTCCTCGCCTCCAGATATCCAAGTTGGACGTTCGTCGCCGTCGAACCGGCGGCGGGGATGGTGAAGGCCGCCGAACCGCGTGCCGAGCAGCACGGTTATCGCGACCGCTGCACGTTCCACACCGGCTACCTCGAATCCCTTTCAGACTCGCCTCCCTTTGACGCCGCGACGTCGCTGCTCGTCTCGCAGTTCCTGCTCGACCGCGGCGAGCGCACCGCCTTCTTCCGGACGATTGCAGCGCGGCTTAAACCAAGTGGCTGGCTCGTCACCTCGGATCTGGCTGCCGATCGTGACTCGGCGTCCTACGCCGACCTGCTGGAAGTCTGGTTACGGAGGATGGCAGCTGCCGAGCTTTCGCCGCAGCGACTTCAACAGATGCGTCAGGCGTATGACCGCGATGTCGCCATCCTGCCGCCAGCGACCGTCCAAGCCCTCATTGCCGCCGGAGGTTTTGAAGAACCGGTGCGGTTCTATCAAGCTGGCCTGATTCACGCCTGGTACGCTCAGCGTTTATGACGCCTTGCGTTTGCACGCGAGCCCACTCAGGCCGCTGCTTTGAGCTGACAACCGGCGGATCAGTTCGAAGAGCCGAGCGACGCTCCAGGGAACCCGCACTCGGCGGATTCCCTGCGCAAGAACACCTCTCGGAAAGACTATTCGAGGGTGACGACTTCGCCACCTTGATGGGTCCCCAGCGCTCCCCAAACACCGTAGGGGC
>CALELC010000034.1 GCA_937904535.1 uncultured Planctomycetaceae bacterium | reverse complement strand
AGCACCGCCACTGGCACAGCCGCAGCCGAGCTCGCCCCAACTGCAAGCGGCACTGGAGTCTGCCGAAGAAGCGCGGAAGGCCGTTGAAGATTTCGTGCCGGTTGAGGGGACGACCGGGCTCAAACGGCGGTTAGCAAATCTGTACGCGAGCGTCGCCGCCGTGGGCGAGGTCGCGGAGCAACAGGATGAACCGTTCGTAGCAGCTATGATCGAGGAATTAAAAGCCGGTGACTTGATCAAGGATCTCGCGCCTGCGGCACCGAACTGGTTGAAGTATGCTCAGCGTCCCAACAACGGCATGCTGGCGGTCGGGACCCTGCGGCAAGAGAGCAGCCGGTGGTTCGTCGACTGGTCCGGCGCCGCCCCGCTTGAGATCCGCACTCGCGGCGGCGATTTGCCGGCGGCCGGCACTCAGGTGCTGGTGATCGGACGGCTGGTTAGCGCCGAGCTTACCGCTCCCGTAGTGGAAACGGTGCATCTGGCGCCGTTGAATTGACCGCTGGCGGCGATCAGCGATCCGACGCCTTTTCCCGGCGGCGTGTGACGAACACCGCTAGCAAGGCCCCGAAGGCCAGTCCGCAGACGAGCAGCAAAGCCAACTCAAGCGGGCGCGCTAGCGACTCATCAAGGTTGACGCTCAGCACCCCGCAGAGCGTCGCGAGCGGGAAGAACAACGCGACCAAGATATTGAGGCGGTGAGCGGCCCGCGCCATCTGGCGACTCGAGCGAGCTTCCTCTTCGCTCCGTCGCGCGATTTCAAAATCGAGCCCGTTCTTCGCCGCTGCGTAAAGCAAATCGGCAGTTCGTTCGAGTTCGTATGCCTGGTCGCGGTAGTTGATCAGCCCGCGGTCATCGGGCACCAATTTGCGAGCTTCCTGCAGCACTTGGTGCAAGTGCGATGTCGACCGCAACAGCGGAAGCACGCCTTCGATAACCGCGAAGTACTCGCGCGCGCTTTCCGCTCGCTCTTCCAGCAAATCGTACTGCTGCAGCGCCGCAGAGTACTCAGCCAGATGCTTGCTCAGCACGCTCGGGCCGTCGCCGGAGTCGCTGGCGGTCCAGCTGCCATCCGGCTTGCGCCACAGATAGCGGCCTCGGCGCTGCTTCTCGCCAGCTCGCGGCGGTTGATGCAAAACGAGCAGCAAGTGTTCTTCCTCGAAGATCACTCGTTGACGACCAGGCCGCTCGCCGACGCGGCGTCGCAGCGATCGGGGAATCTGCCAAGTACCTGGCAGCACGGAGAGCTCTTCCATTTCGCGCGTTCCTGCTCGCTCACTGATAGATCAGCAGAAATTGGCTGGCACCTGGGTGGTCTGTGATCGGCCACACCCACTGGCGAGGCGTTCGGGCATAGTTGTGGCTGACCACAGAATAATCAAAACCGGCATATCGGGTGATGCGCGGCGATACATTCCCGTGCCTGGCAGCTAGCTTGGGGGTCACAGGGTACGGGCTTTCTGTTTAAACTAACCCGGCTGAGATGTCGTATCCTTTCCCCCTTAGGTCAGTACCCGTCATGACAGATGCCGTCTCCTCGTCTCCCTCAGCTCGCGATACCGACTCCACGGAACCGGGGCAGATCGATCACGTGCTCATCGAGGATCGCCTCTTCCCACCATCGCCGGAGTTTACTCGCAACGCTTTAGTCTCTTCCCAAGCGCAATACGAAGAGCTGTATGCGGCGGCCAAGGACGACCCAGAGGGGTTTTGGCAGCAGGAGGGATTGGAGCATCTGCATTGGTTTGAGCCGTTCAAGCAAGTGCTGAAATGGGAACCACCCCATGCCCAATGGTTCGTCGGCGGGAAGACCAACGCGAGCTACAACTGCCTCGATGCGCATGTGGCCGCCGGACGTGGTGATCGCGTCGCGATTCTGTGGGAAGGCGAGCCGGGCGATACCCGCACGTTGACTTATGCGGAATTGCTCGCCGAAGTTTGTAAATGCGCTGCTGCGCTCCAATCGTTGGGAGTCGGCAGCGGCGACGTCGTCAGCCTTTATATGCCGATGACGCCTGAGCTGCCGATTGCCATGCTCGCTTGCGCGCGTATCGGCGCGATCCACAGCGTCATCTTCGCCGGCTTCAGTGCCGACGCGATCGCGGATCGCAATAACGATGCCTCAGCCAAGGTGATGATCACCGCCGATGGACTGTACCGCCGCGGCAAGGTGCTCAAACTGAAAGACACAGTCGATGAGGCGCTGGCGAAATCACCGACGGTGAAGCACTGCGTGGTGCTCCGCCGAGTCGGCGAAGGCGTGTCGCCGACGATGACGGCTGGCCGCGATGTGTGGTGGCATGATGTGGTCGACACACAAGCTGCAACGTTGCCAGCAGAGCCGCTGGACAGCGAACACCCGCTGTTCATTCTGTACACCTCCGGCAGCACTGGGAAACCGAAGGGAATCTTGCACACCACGGCTGGTTATCAGTTGTGGGCGAAGAAGACCTTCCAATGGGTATTCGATCATCGCGAAGACGATGTGTATTGGTGTACGGCTGACTGCGGCTGGATCACCGGGCACAGCTATGTCGTTTATGGCCCGTTGGCTGCCGGGGCGACCTGCCTGCTCTATGAGGGCGCTCCCAATCAGCCGGCCGAGGATCGATTCTGGGAACTGGTGGAAAAGTATAAGGTCACGATCCTCTACACCGCTCCGACCGCCATCCGCACGTTTATCAAGTGGGGCGATCACCATGTAGATAAGCACGATCTGTCGAGCCTGAGACTGCTCGGCAGCGTCGGCGAGGGGATCAATCCCGAAGCTTGGATGTGGTATCGCGAGAAGATTGGTGGCGGTCGCTGCCCAATTGTTGATACGTGGTGGCAAACGGAAACGGGCGGCATCATGATGAGCCCGCTGCCGGGAATTACGCCTACTAAACCAGGGTCGTGCACGCGGCCGTTGCCGGGCGTCGTGCCGATGATCTTCGACGAGAAGAAGCAACCGCTGGAAGGCGACTGCGGCGGTATGCTCTGCATCGCGCAGCCTTGGCCAGGGATGCTCCGCGGCGTTTGGGGAGACGATGAACGGTTTGTCGACCAGTACTGGTCGACCGTCCCCGGAAACTATCTGACCGGTGACAACGCTCGGCGAGATCCCGATGGTTACTACTGGATCATGGGCCGGATCGACGACGTGATCAACGTCTCGGGTCACCGGCTGAGTACGATCGAGGTCGAAAGCGCATTGGTTGCCCATGATGCGGTCTGTGAAGCCGCTGTTGTCGGACGTCCAGATGCTGTGAAGGGTCAAGCGATCGCAGCGTTCGTGACGATCGTCGACCGCGAGGCAACGGAAGAACTGCGTCAAGAACTGCGGCAGCACGTTCGCAAGATGATCGGCGCGTTGGCACAGCCGGACGACCTTCGATTCACCAACGCGTTGCCCAAGACCCGTAGCGGTAAGATCATGCGGCGGTTGCTCCGCGATATCGCCGCGGGCAAAGAATCCGCTGGCGATACTTCAACACTCGAGGATTACTCGGTCCTGGCGAAACTTCGCGAAGAAGAGACCTGATCACGCCGGTCAAATGAGCCGCGTCCGGCTGGTTGGCCGGACGCGGCGTCAGGTGTGGCCAATATTAAACAGTCAGCTCAGCTCAATTCGTCGCGGACTTGGCGGAATAACTTGGCGGCAAACTCTAGGTCATCCTGGGTGTGGGCCGCCGATACCTGAGTGCGAATGCGCGCTTTGTGCATCGGCACGACGGGATACGAGAAGCCGATCACGTACACGCCGAGTTCTAGTAGGCGGTCGGCCATCTTCGACGCCAGCGCCGCATCGCCCACCATGATTGGTACGATCGGGTGCGCGCCCGGCAAAATGCTAAGCCCTTCTTCTTGCAAGCGGCTGCGAAAGAACTGCGTATTGCTTTCCAGCCGGTCGCGAAGCTCGGTTGATCGCGACGCTAACTCAATCGCCTTGAGCGCTCCGGCGACCATCGGCGGGGCGATGGAGTTGGAGAACAGGTACGGTCGCGAACGTTGACGCAGCAGATCGACCAGTTCGCGGCGGCCGCTGGTGTACCCGCCGCTGCCCCCGCCGAGTGCTTTGCCAAGCGTTCCGGTGGTGAGGTCGATACGGTCGATGACGCCGTGGTACTCGTGGGTTCCGCGTCCAGTTGGGCCTAAGAATCCGGTCGCATGGCAGTCATCAAAATGCACCCACGCGCCAAACTCATCGGCAAGATCGCAGATTCCTGCCAGGTCGGCGATGTATCCGTCCATCGAGAACACGCCGTCGGTCGTGATCAGGATCTGCCGTGCCCCGGCGGCCTGTGCTTCGCTCAGCTTGGCTCGCAGATCGGCCAAGTCGTTGTTGCGGTAGCGGAATCGCTTTGCTTTGCACAACCGCACGCCGTCGATGATCGACGCGTGGTTCAGCTCATCGCTGATTACGGCATCCTCAGGCCCCAGCAGCGTTTCGAACAGACCTCCATTGGCGTCGAAGCAGGACGGATACAAAATCGTATCTTCTGTCCCCAACCACTGCGTCAGCCGATCTTCGAGTTCGCGATGGATCGACTGCGTGCCACAGATGAAACGTACCGACGCACAGCCAAATCCCCAGCGATCCAGCGCTTCGTGAGCCGCCGCGATGATCTCGGGGTGATCCGCTAAACCCAGGTAATTATTAGCGCACAGGTTTAAAACCGTGCGCTCCTTTCCGACCTGAATGTGCGTTCGCTGCGGTGTGGTGATGGTTCGTTCGGTCTTATACAGACCGCTGGACCGGATCTGTGCGAGCGAATCTTCAATGTGCGATGGGTGAGAATGATTCATTATCTGCCTTCGTAAGGTTAAAAACCGCTCAATCGGCCCAATGGAGAATCACTTTGCCGCAGTCGCCGCTCTTCATCGCTGCGAACCCTTGTTCAAAGTCCGTGTACTCCATGCGGTGCGTGATGACTGGGGAGATGTCGAGTCCGCTTTGTAGCATCACGGTCATCTTATACCAGGTCTCATACATCTCACGTCCGTAGATGCCCTTGATCGTCAGCATGTTAAACACGACGCTTGTCCAGTCGATCGACATTTCCTGTTCTGGAATGCCGAGCATCGCGATCTTGCCACCATGACTCATGTTGGCCAGCATCTGCCGGAAGGCATTTGGATTGCCTGACATTTCCAGACCGATGTCGAACCCTTCGGTCATCCCGAGTTCTCGTTGCACGTCGGTGAGATTCTCGTTCCGCACATCGACCACGCGGGTGGCACCCATCTGTTCGGCTAGGCTGAGCCGGTAGGGGTTCACGTCGGTCACCACCACAAACCGTGCGCCTGCATGACGCACGACAGCCGCAGCCATGGCGCCGATCGGACCGGCTCCTGTGATCAAGACGTCTTCGCCGAGCACGGGGAACGACAGGGCGCTATGGACGGCGTTACCAAGCGGGTCAAAGATCGCTTGGACGTCGCGTGGCAGCGTCGGATCGTGGTGCCAAACGTTGGTCATGGGAAGCACAATTCGCTCAGCGAACGCGCCGGGACGATTCACACCCACGCCCTGCGTTTCTGCACACAGGTGTCGCCGGCCCGCCATGCAGTTGCGGCATCGCCCACACACCACATGCCCCTCCCCGCTGACGATTTCACCGGGACGGAAGTCGTTGACGTTGGATCCGACCTTTAAGATCCGGCCGACGAACTCGTGGCCGACAACCATCGGCACGGGAATCGTTTTGCTCGCCCACGCATCCCAGTTGTAGATATGGAGATCAGTGCCGCAGATGCCGGTGCTCAGCACCTCGATCAGGACATCGTTGATCCCCATCGTTGGTTCTGGGACATCTTCCAACCACAAGCCTGGCTGGCGTTCACGTTTGACTAACGCTTTCAATTGGATTGCCTTTCTGAGTGCGAGGCCCGGTCACGAGGTTAAGGCGCGCTGCAGGGGGCAGTCGTCGACCGGTGATAGGCCTCGGCGATAATGGTTGAGCAGTTCATGGGATCGCCGGGCGAGCATCCGACGCACTTCCCGACGCTTGCCTTTGATCCGGGGAATCACCATCGAATCGTAAGCGGTGGTCTGGTGGCGCATCCATGCGATGACTGCGGCCTCAGCACGTTGTTCTACTGGAATTCGTGCGGTTCGGGCTACGGTCCCACTGCCGACCGGTGTTGCATGATCGGCGATTCGTTTTGCTAACCGCCGGCCTAACTCCTCATAACGGGGGTGGAATGCAAGGAATGTTTGTACCGCTGCAGTGAAATCCTCCACGTAGGCGGCTTGAGCGACTTCACGGCGTGCGGCATCGGCTTGGCGCCGTTTCGCATAGGCTGGATCGGATCGCTCCCCATCGAGCTGGCTGCGGAGGCGTTGCACGGTTGGCGTCGGCGCCCACAAACCTTGTGAAAACACGCGCCGTCCACGCTTCTCGGCTACCGCCCAGTACTCGCCTGCTGCCTTGATTCGCCGTGTGAGCGCCGGGTCGCCGGGGGGGACTAATTCCCAGTTCGCTGGAGGCGTCACCACTTCGCCAGCCGCCGTGCGCAACGTTCCCGGCGTTGGGCCAGGACTATATACCGATTCATCCATAAGTTTCTCCATCCTTGAATGCGATTCCCAGAATTTCCTAGTCTGTGGCGGACGATGTGCCGGTGCCGCTGACCAACGGCGGATTGCGAGCGCAAAACTTTGAGAAGGTGACCGCAAGGAAAGCGATCTTATAACTTGCCAACGACTGCCGATTTAGTTTCGGTCGACAAGCTGGCTAACAGCTGCTCGACCACCTGCGGTTCGGGCGGTTTTACCAGGTGATGATCGAACCCAGCGGCTGCTGAACGTCGCCGGTCCTCTTGTTGCCCCCAGCCGGTCAGGGCTACTAATACCACCGACTCCAAAGCGGGGATGCGGCGCAGGCGGCGAGCCACTTCATAACCATCCATGCCGGGCATGCCGATATCAAGAAACACTAAGTCGGGGCAATGGGACGCGGCGATGTCGAGCGCTGCCGGTCCATTGTGAGCGACTTGGACATCGTGCCCCTGCATCCGCAACAGCATCGCGAGCGTATTGGCGGCGTCTTGATTGTCGTCAACCACCAGCAGCCGGTGGGAGGCACCTAAGCTCTCTGCCTGCTGAGACTGCGCTGGCTCTGGGGCTGGAACGGCCGACGGCTGAATCAGCAGGGGCAGGCGGACCTGCACTTCACAGCCGGTTCCTAGGCCAGCGCTGAATGCTCGCACCTCGCCCCCATGCATGTCGACCAAGTTCTGGACGAGCGTCAGGCCGATTCCCAAGCCACCTTGCGAACGCGTGGTCGCCTGATCGACCTGCACAAACAGTGAAAAGATGTGCGGCAGCGTCTCCGCCGCGATGCCGATGCCGTTGTCTCGGACGCTGACGACGGCGTGCTCCCGATCGCGATCGACAGCCAACCAGATTCGCCCGCCTGGCTCAGTGTACTTAGCGGAGTTGGTCAGCAGGTTGCCGATCACCTGCGCCAGCCGAATGGGATCCGCATCGAGCACCACTGGCTCGGCGGGTAACGAAAGCTCCAGCTCGTGCCCATGTGCGTCAATGAGCGGTTTGGCGGTTTCGACGGCGCGCGAGACGACGGTCGCTAGATTCACCACCTCTTTGCGCAGCTCGATCTTGCCACGCATCACCCGGGAGACGTCCAGCAAGTCGTCGACCAGTCGCACCAACTGCTGGACCTGCCGTTCCATCAGGTCGCGGGTGTCCTGGACCAAATGGGCATCCAGTCCATTCAGTTTGAGGATTTCGAGTGCGTTCCGGAGTGGCGCCAGCGGGTTCCGCAGCTCGTGCGCAAGCGTCGCCAAAAACTCGTCTTTGCGGCGGTCATTATCGCGCAGCGCTTCTTCAATTTCGATCTGAGCCGTGATGTCGGTATAAGTCCCAAACCAAAACAGCACCTGACCATCACGATCGCGCAGCGGGTTGGCACGCGATAAAAACGATCGATAGATCTGATCGCTGCCCTTGATCGACACCACCGCCTCGAACGCTGTTCCGCTTGCCAGCGAAGCCTTCCACCGTTCCATCATCGTCGGCAGCGTGTCGGGATCGATCACCGATTGCCAGCCCCAACCCTCGACACGCTGGGGTTTGGTGCCGGTGTATTCGTACCAGGGGCGGTTGTACCAAAAGATCGAGCCGTCTGGCCGGGCCATCCACGCCAGTTGCGGGATCGTGTCGACAAGTAACCGCCACTTATCTTCGCTCTGCCGCAACGCTGCGTTGGCGCGGGCCAGCTCAACCGTCCGCTGTTGCACGCGTTGCTCAAGATTTTCCTGGGCACGCTGCAATTCGGCTTCAGCGGCTTTTCGTGCCGAAATGTCCTGCAGCGAAACGACAGCACCGAGTTTTGTGCCATCTGCCGCGTAGAACGCTTGTCCGCTGACCTGGACCGTCCGCGGCGGCAGGCCTTGAGGGCGGATGATCATCTCAGAATCGACGACCCGCTCGCCGAGCAGGGCGCGGTACAGCGGCACTTCGGCCGGCTGCATCAGAGTTTTGCCGTCTGGCTGGAAGAGGTTGAAATGGCGAGGCCAGTCGGTCGCCGCTACGGTGCGTTCGGCGGCCGTGAGCGGCTGCTTGGGCAGCCCGTGCAGCTCCCGCGCAACGTCGTTAAACAAACTGAGGGTACCGTCGGCGTCGCAGGCAATTACCCCACACTGGACGTTGTCCAGCAGCAAACGCAGCAGACCCCCTTCGTTCTCCCAGCTCTCTCCGTGACGCTGTGGCATGTTATCCCGAACAAAAAAGAATCATCAGTGCGTCGCTGCGGCATCCGAAACAGCGGTACATCCAGACGCGATCTTCGATCGCGCGTCTCTGTCAGCAGTCAACGCTGCGAAGCCGCCTGCAGGACCGCCGATAATCAGCAGGCCCTCATCCCCCCACTCAGAAATCGGGGGCTTCGCTAGGACGATGGAACAGAGGCCAGAATCTCTGCCAGCGTGGCTTGATCGACCGGTTTGACGAGGTGGTGATCAAAACCTGCTTCACTGGTGCGGACGCGATCTTCGTCCTGATCCCAACCAGTGACGGCCACGATCACCATATCTGACCCGCCGGGCTGCTGGCGGATTCGGCGGCAGGCTTCATAGCCATCGAGTTTCGGTAACCCGAGGTCCAGCAGTACCACGTCGGGGCGGAACTCGCTCGCGACCTCGACCGCCTCCAGGCCATCATTAGCGGTCTGCGTGACATTTCCCATGAGCCGCAACAGGATGGCCAGCGTGCTCGCGCTGTCTCGGTTGTCATCCACCACCAGGATGCGTCGTTGCATACTCGCCCTTTTCTCCCGTTGATCGGATTGTCGGCAATACCAGCGGACCAACTAGCAAATGCTGTTTTACCACAGACCGCCACAGCGCGACAGTTGCGAACCAGATTGAAGCCAAATTTAAATTGCAAAATTGATCGCTGAGTTATGAAGGTGCGGGTGGTCAGCACTGTCAATTGATAACGCAGCAGGGAACGGCTGCCTGCCGACGCGCCGTGAGCGTGTGCGAGTGTCGCTTGCCCGGCGACGCTCAAAACGAGCGCGGCGGGCGTTTCGGATTTCATCTTCTGCGGTGCCGACGGCTGTTCGCATAATCCGGCGGGTCGGCGCGACCGCGCGCGGGTTGCGTTACAATGGGTGTTGGCAATCCAACCCCCCTTATCCGCAGCCAGTGGGTCTGTGGACTTCGCAGGAGACGTGGTGATGACTCGCAGCGATCGACGAAGGTTTCTCCAGTGCGCCGCCGCTGGTACCGCCGGGAGCGTGATGTTGAGCGAACTGCTCGGGAAACTCACGCCGGTCTCGGCCGCCGATTCGACCTTGCCGGCCAATGCGGTGCGGATGGAGCCGGATATTGAGCCGCTGGTTCGACTGCTGGAAGAAACGCCGCGCGAACGCGTGATCGAGGAGGTCGCTGCGCGAGTCTCCAACGGCAAGGCAAGCTATCGTGAAGTACTCGCGGCGCTGCTGCTGGCTGGGGTGCGAAATGTGCAACCGCGGCCTTCGGTGGGCTTCAAGTTCCACGCGGTGCTGGTGGTTAATTCGGCCCACCTAGCGAGTCTTGCATCGCCAGATTCCGATCGCTGGCTACCGATATTTTGGGCGATCGACAACTTCAAAGGCTCGCAGGCCCGGGATATCGACGAAGGCAACTGGACGATGTCGGCGGTCGATGATTCGTCGCTTCCGCCATCGCACCAAGCGCTCGACCGCTTTCGCGAGTCGATGCAGAACTGGGATGAGGCGGCAGCCGATGTAGCCACGGCGGCGCTGGCGCGAGGGCACTCGGCTGGTGCGATTTTCGATGCCTACGCGGAATATGCCGCGCGCGATTTCCGCAGCATCGGACACAAGGTGATTTACCTCGCCAACGCCTATCGCACCCTGGAGTCAATCGGCTGGCAGTACTCAGAGCCGGTGCTGCGCAGTCTGAGTTATGCGATGCTCAACCATCAAGGTGATCCCAACCCGGCGGGTGCCGATCTGCCGGCGGACCGCGATGGCAAAGTCAATCGCGAGCGCGTCGGTCAAATCAGCGATCAGTGGCTAGCCGGTAAACATGACACGGGAGCGACGAGCGAACTGCTGCAAGCGCTCCGGACGGTATCGGCCGATGAGGCGAGCCAGTTGGTGGTTGAGCAGCTCAACCGCGGCGTCAGCGTGGGTTCGATCTTCGATGCGTTGTTCGCGTTTTCCGCCGAACTGACGATGCGGCAGCCGGCGATTGTGCCGCTGCATGCCATGACGACCACCAACGCCATTCACTACACGTTCCGCACGTGCAGTGACGATCGCACTCGGCGCTATCTGCTGTTGCAGAACGCTGCATTCCTGCCCCAGTTCCGCGAAGCCGCCCAAGGACGTGGTAACTTGGCTGACCTCAAAATCGATGAGCTTCAGCCGGCTGAAGAGTGGCAACCGGACCAGCCGGTTGAAGCGATTTTCCAGGAGCTGGGACGCAACCCCACCGCCGCCGCTGCACAGATGTTGGCGTACCTGAAAAACGGTAAGCCAGTGAACGAAGCGATCCATCAGGCTCGCCGGTTGATTTTCCTCAAGGGCACCGATTCACACGACTACAAGTACAGTTCTGCGGTGCTGGAAGACTACCACCAGCTGACGCCGGCGTGGCGGGATCGGTTCCTGGCTGCTTCGCTGTTCAAGATGCGGCACGAGGGCGAACGCACCACCCCGCTGGTCGACCGCATCCAAAGTGCGCTCGGTTGACCCCGCCTGTTCCGCTTTCCCTTCCTGCTTCCTGCCTCCAAGTAGTTGCAACCCATGAGTCATTCGCGGCGTGATTTTCTTCGCATCGGTCTGTCAGCAGCCGCCGTGTCGGCGACTTCGGTTCCCCTCTTTGGCAGTGAGCCAGCGACCTTGCCGCCGGTGCGAACGATTACCCGCGGACCGAAACATCACTGGTTTGCCTACTACGACAAACTGCAATTCGACCCCTCAAGCCGTTATTGCCTTGGCAATGCGGTGACCTTTGAACATCGCTCGCCAACCGGTGACGACACGATCGAAGTGGGCATGGTCGATTTGCAGCAGAGCGATCGCTGGATCGCGCTCGGAACATCAGGCGCCTGGGGCTGGCAACAGGGCTGCATGCTGCAGTGGGTGCCGGGCTCGGACTCGCAGGTGATCTACAACGATCGCCAGGACGGGCAGTACGTCTCGCATGTGCAGGATGTGCTGACGGGGAAACGCTCGACACTGGGCCGGGCAATCTACGCGCTCAGCCCGCAGGGGCAGTATGCCGTTACGACCGATTTTCGGCGGATCAATGATCTGCGACCGGGGTACGGGTATTCGGGCTTGTCCGACCCGCACGCCCAGGAGAAGGCGCCCGCAGGCGTCGGCATCGAACGAATTGATCTGCAGAGCGGCGAAGTGAAAATGCTCGTGTCGCTTGAAGACATCATTGATGTCCCTTATCCCGGTGGTTTCGGCGACGGCAAGCACTGGTTCAATCACCTACTGGTCTCCCCTGACGGCAAGCGAACGATCTTTCTGCACCGCTGGCAGACCACGCCCGGCCGTTGGGCGACGCGCATGTTCACGATCGGACTCGATGGTAGCGACCTGCGGGAGATCAATCCCGGTGCTGGAATGGTGTCGCACTTCATTTGGCGCGACCCCGAACACATCCTCGCCTGGTCAACACACCCGTCGGCAGGCAATGCGTTTTACGTCATGGAAGACCGAGTCGGCGGCGGCATCGAAGCGATTGGGACCGACCTATTGAAGCGGGACGGTCACTGCATGTATCTGCCGGGCAATGAGTGGATCATCAGTGACACTTACCCGCAGGGACCAGACCGACTGCAGGAGGTGTACCTGTACCATGTCGCCTCGGGACGGAAGGTATCGCTCGGCGCTTTCCATCTGCCACCGCAGTACACCGGCGAGTGGCGCTGTGACACGCATCCGCGGTTCAGCCCGGACGGGAAGTTGATCTGCATCGATTCCCCGCACACCGGCGAAGGTCGCCAAATGCACCTGATCGATATCAGCGGGATTGTTGCCTGATTTTTTGCTCGTCTCTCGAGGGAACCGGCGGCCGTGCGGGCCCGACTGGCGAACCGGTTACGAGACGGTGAATTGGCCGGCCGGATCAATTCACTTCGGGCAGATCCCGGGGGGCTGAGACTACGGACCGGGCTGTCAGCGCGGCAACAATGGTTCGGACGTGCGGAGTTCGTCTTCGAACCCGCAAGCTGTTCAGTGAGACGCGTTTGGATTTAAACGCTCAAAGATCCTTCAGCCGCCGAACGGCTTGCCGAGCACGTTTAAGGAATGCTGCTTTCGGTTCCCCAGCCTCTAACCAAATTGGCGGTCCGATCGTGATGCAGCTCAGCAGCGGTACGGGCAGCACCTCACCACGCGGCAGAATCCGGTTCACGTTGTCGATGTAGACGGGCACGAGTTCCAGGTCGGGGCGTTTCTTGCCCAGGTAATAGAGTCCGCTTTTGAACTCGCCCATCTCGTCACCCTCGGCGCGTCCTCCTTCGGGGAACACGATCAACGAGTAGACGTCGCCCATCTGGCGGATCATCAAATCGATCGGGCTCTGGTGCACCTTGATCTCTTGCCGATCGATCAACAGCGCATTGAAGGAGCGGGCGATGTGAGGCCGTACCCAACCTGCTGACCAGTAATCCTTGGCGGCAACGGGCCGAGTTAATGCTCGCACCGGTTTGGGAAGTGCCGACCACAGCACCACGGCGTCGAGGTGACTGGTGTGATTGGCAAAATAGATCCGCTGGCAGGTGTCCGGCGTGATGTCGATCCAGCGGACGGTGAACCCGCTGAACAGTTTGGCGAGCATCACGATCGCGTGACTGGTCAGCGTCATAGGGGTGGAGGCAAGCGAGGGAAAAGGGCGAATGGCGAGTGCTGTACCCTAAGTCTACCGTGGCCGTAGCCGTCGTCGAGGCTAGCTAATCTCCAGGGCTCGCAGCTCGGGCACCGGATTCCGCGCCTCTTGGTACTGGGGTTGCATCCTCAACCGGCTTTGATGGATACCGTTAGTCCTACTCCGCGCCCTGGAAGGAATCGCTGCGATGAATCGAAGCAATCGCCACAACCCTGTCGGCAGAATGCAAGCCGTTCGGAACTGCTTGAAGGCGGCGCCGCTGGCCGCGATTTTCTCGGCAGCTGTGCCGGCGGAAGCGCAGAACTGGGATTCGCCGCAAAGCCGGATGCGTCCGATCGGTTCCCCGTCAGCCGTGGATGCCTACCGTGGCCCGACAGCTGCTCAAACGCCCGTCCAACAGAACTTTGAGCGAACGGCTTCTGCCGCGATCGGAAATTCTGCTCCGTCGACATCCGGATCGTATGTGCGGCAAGCGGCCATGATGCAAGCCTCCGACGGCGGCTTCAGCATGCCCCCGATTTCGTCAGGCGCCGCGCCGTCGGCAGGTTCTGCACCTTCGGCCACGAACCCGGCAGCACCGTCGATGGCGATGCCCGCGCCGCTGACCCAGTCGCCA
>CALELC010000033.1 GCA_937904535.1 uncultured Planctomycetaceae bacterium | reverse complement strand
CCATTGCCGGCCCTAACCGCCTGCCTGCAAGATCGCCACAACCTTTTCCAGGTCTGGGGCCAGCGGTGCGTTGAACTCGATCATCTGATTGGTCTTCGGATGCCGCAGCACCAATCGCGAGGCGTGCAGTGCGTGCCGTGTCAGCACCGCTGGCTCGCCCGGCGCCGGTCGCCCGCCGAGCAACTGCGAGCGAGTGATCTCGCTGTGCCCGGCGTACAACCGATCGCAAAGGATCGGGCAACCGATGTGTTCCAGATGCACGCGGATCTGGTGCGTTCGTCCGGTCTGTGGCATCGCTTTGACAAGCGAAAACCGACCGTAGCGTCCTAGCACTTCGTAGAACGTTGTCGCCGGTCGGCTCGACTCATGCCGATCGCGAATCGCCATCTTCTCACGCTGGAACGGATGCTTGCCGATCGGAGCGGTGATCATATCACGGTCGCGATCGAGCACCCCGGCGGTAATCGCTAAGTACTCCTTCTCGACATGGCGATCGTGCCACTGCTGCGCGAGATTGAGGTGAAAGGCGTTGGTCTTGGCAACCACGATCACACCGCTGGTATCGCGATCAAGCCGGTGCACGATCCCGGGACGCGTCGGTCCGCCGATGTCAGAGAGCGACTGAAAGCGATAGGCCAATGCACTGGTCAGCGTGCCGGTCCAATTCCCCCGCGCCGGATGCACCACCATTCCAGCCGGCTTGTTGACGACGACCATGCCATCGTCTTCGTACAGCACATCCAGCTCGATGTTTTCACCGATCGTGTCATCGCTGAGCGCCGTCGGCATCCGGAAGCGGATCAACTGACCGGTGCGGACCTTGTGGCTAGGACGAACGACGCGGCCGTTGACCTCGGCACCACCGGCCTGCACGCTGTCCTTCAGTTGCTGACGGCTAAACCCATCGAGCAATTGAGTGAGAAACACGTCGATTCGCAGCCCATCAGCCGACTCCGGCACCGTGACACTGCGAATGACACTTTCTGCCTCGTAGACGCTGTCCAGCGCCGCGTCATCTAACACGACCTCGTCGTCGAGCGGAAATGAATCGCTCGACGGGTCATCCAGCGGTGTGCTCACAAGCTCGATTCCGGCTCAGCCGCCGGTTCTTCGGCCGGCGACTCGTCTGCCGCGGGTTCCGCAGCCGGTTCGGCCTCGGTCGCCGGTTCAGGCGCGGGCTCGACCGTCGGCTCGGTTGCGGGCTCCGAGGCCGGCTCAGGCGTGGTTTCAGCCGCTGGCTCGGGCGTCGGCGCAGCTTCTGGCTCGGACGTCGGCGCAGTTTCTGGTGCTGGTGCAGGCTCGGTAGCCGGTTCTGCAGCAGGCGCGGGCGATGCTGGCTCGGCTTCCATCGCTGGCTCCGCGGCAGGTTCTTGCTCAGCTGGCGGCTGGGCTTCGCTTGCGGGCGACTCGGTCTCCGCACCTTGTGGCAGATTCAGCTCGCCCGGGGCCGGCCCTTCGCTGGCCTCGCCACGCAGTTCTGCGGGCACATTCAGCGGCGAGACTTCCGGCAGGTCGAGGTCGGGAATATCCGGCAGTGAGCCGCCACTGGGCATCGTCGGCGGCAACGCAGGATCGGCGGGACGGAAATCCTGTCGCTCGAACCACGTGAGAAACTCTTGGGTATCCGGGTTTTGCAACGCCTCAATCCGCTGCTGAGCGGCCTTGATCATCGCATCGGACTCACCGATCGACACCACGTGTTTGTAGGCCTCGATCGCTTTGTCGACCTGCCCCAGCGACTCCTGAGTGCGGGCGATGCCGAAGTTTGCTCGTGAACGGACCAGCGTGTCGCTGCTGGCACCGGCGGCCTCGGTATAACGCTTGAGCGCCTCGGTCAGTTGCGTCTGCGCTTCTTCGCGATCATTGAACTGAGCGGCGATGCCGTTGGCCAGCAGCACATCGGCCTGATAGAGCTTAGCCAACGCTCCTGCGGGCGTGCCGGGATAGCGGTCACCGACTTGCCCGAGCGCCTCGGGGTCACCGCTGCCAGCGTTCTGCAGCAGTTCCAGCGTGGCATCGCTGCGGGTTCCGACTTCAGCGCTGCGGTACAACCCCCAGCCCACCACCGCGATCACGACTCCGACGATCACCACCGCGATCAGTTTCGTGTAGTTCTCGATCTTGCGGAGTTGCGTCCCGAGCAGATCAGCCAGGTAATTCTGCTGGAGTTCGTGCCGACGTTCTGAGTTCATAGTGGACGATCCGTCTGAACGTGGCCATTCATCCGGCCACGGCTAAGATCACTGCCGCCCCTGCCAATCAAGAGCGAGCAGCGTAATTTGAGAGCGTAACGATTTTTGTAAGCCAGCGCCGGCAAAACTTTCCACAGCAGACCCGCTCGCGTCCCCCCGGAATGACCAGCGACTCTATTCCTAATGTTCCGAACTATAGAAATAGAAGCAAATTTCCGTCAATAGGTCACGGCACGGGTTCACCGGCCGCGCTCGCCTCCAGCCGAAAGTCCTCACTGCAGCACTGAGCTACAGGATCAAGTTCACGTTGCGAGTGACTTGCTCGGCATGCGCGCCATCACCATCGCTGAGCAAAAAAGTTACCTGCCGCAAGCCGGTGAGCGGATTACTCGCCAGATTGCTGTAGCTGATCGCCCTCAGCACCGCAGTCACCTGCGTGGCCCGCGCATTGGAATTGAACGTGATCACCAGCAAATCATCTCCCACGCCGCCGCTGAACGTCGCTACCGGCAGCGCATTAGCGAGTGTCCCATCGGTGCCGTAGGTAATCTGATTGCCGTCTACGCCGATCTGTTTGGCACCGAAGCCCGTGTGTTTAATCCCTAAGCGGTCATGTACAGGATCCGCGCCGCCGAGCCACGACAAGATCGTCCCACCGTCAAAGTCAAGCAGGTCCGCGTCCGTCACGGTCCCGCCGCCGACCACCACCGGCGCGGCTTGCTTCTTGTAGCTCACCACGCTGGTGGGAAAAGAACTGATTACCGGTGCATCGTTTTGCGGCGTGACCATCACCGCCGCAGCGGCAGCCGCCTCGCTCCTGCCACCGTCTCCGTCGGTCAGCCGGA
>CALELC010000032.1 GCA_937904535.1 uncultured Planctomycetaceae bacterium | reverse complement strand
CGTGCAGGGGCGATTACGTCCCGGCGTCAACGCGATCGATTTGCTGGCCGCCTGCTTTCCCGGCGGCTCGGTGACGGGGGCTCCGAAAGTCGAAGCGATGCGGACGATCGCGGAACTTGAGCCGCATCGCCGTGGTCCGTACTGCGGCTCGCTGGGCTATGTCTCCTGCAGCGGCGATGCCGAGTTCAATATCTTGATCCGCACGATCACCGCGACCGGCGGCTGGTGGCAAATTCCCGTCGGTGGCGGAATCACGGCACGGAGCGAGCCCCGGGCCGAGGAACACGAAACGTGGATCAAGGCTGAGGGTATGTTGCGAGCCGCCTGCAGCGGTATCATGCCCGCATGATTTTGGTGCTCGACAATCACGATTCGTTCGTCCACAACCTGGCGCGTTATGTCCGCCGCGGCGGCCAGGAGACCCGCGTGGTCCGCAGCGATGTCATCGATGCAGCCGGCTGTGCGGAGTTGCGGCCACTGGCGATCGTGCTTTCGCCCGGCCCCAAACGCCCCGAGCAAGCCGGCTGCTGCGTCGAGGTGATCCAGCAATTAGGACCGACCGTGCCGATCCTCGGCGTTTGCTTGGGACATCAGGCGATCGGGCATGCGCTCGGGGCTCGCATTGACCGCGTTGCGCCGGTGCATGGCAGCGCCAGCGAAATCGAACACGATGGGCAGGGCGTGTTCGCCGCTTGCCCCTTGCCGATGCGAGTCGGCCGCTACCACTCGCTGGCGATCGCCCGAGCGACGCTCCCCGACGAACTGTTCGTGACGGCAACGACCGCCGGCCAGGCAGGCGAAAACGACATCGTGATGGCGGTGCAGCACCGCGTCTGGCCGCTATTTGGCGTGCAGTTCCATCCCGAATCGGTGCTGACGGTCGGCGGCCAACGGCTCGTCGACAATTTCCTGCGGATCGCCCAGCAGTGGAGCTCGCCGTCCTTCCGCCCCCTCGACCATCCTCAGCTCGTCCCGTGATTCTCGAAGCGATCATCACCACCGCCGATGCTGCAGGCAGCGTCAACATTGCACCGATGGGGCCGGAGGTCGACGAAGCGTTTTCGCAGGTCACGCTCAAACCGTTTCGAACGTCGCGGACGTTTGCCAATCTGCAGCAGACCGGAACGGCGGTCGTGCACGTCACGGACGATGTCGAGCTGATCGCCGCGGCCGCCATCGGTCCGGTCCGGCCGCAACGAATTGTCCAGCCGTTGCTGGGACGTTGGCACAAGCTGACCGACTGCTGCCGCTGGTTCGCCGTGGAGGTCGAGTCGTGGCAAGATGATCCGCAGCGACCGCGGGCGAGTTGCCGGATTGTGCATCAAGGGGTGCAGCGTCCGATGTTCGGACTCAACCGCGGCAAACACGCCGTGGTGGAGGCGGCGATCTTGGCAACACGACTGGAACTGCTTGGCCGTGAGGAAGTGCAGCGGCAGATGACGCTCCTGCGGCCGCTGGTGGAGAAAACGGGCGGGCCGGCAGAACAACGGGCGTGGCGACAGTTGGAGTCATTTGTCGATGGTTGATCGTCGCCCCGGCGCGCGGGTCACTACCGGTGCTCGACTGCACTTTGGACTGATGAACACTCGACCGCCGTTTGGCGGGATCGGGGTGATGATCGATCAGCCCCAAACGTGTGTCGAAGTCACGGCGGCGGAACGCTTCGATGCTGGCCCAGTGCAGCCTCAGCGGCTGACAGCGATTGCCCAGCGACTTTGTACGGCATTTCTGGTTCCCTGCGACTCCAGTGGCCTGCCGCCATGTGCGATCCGCGTGCGGGTGTCAGCGCCGCCTCACAGCGGCCTCGGATCGGGGACCCAGCTCGCCTTGGCCACGGCCACCGCGCTAGCAAACCATTTTGAATTGCAACCGACGCGGCAGCAGTTGGTGGAGACGCTCGCGGATCGCGGCCGACGCTCGGTGATCGGCAGCCTCGGCTTTTTCGAAGGCGGTTTGATCGCCGAAGACGGCCTGATCGAAAACTACCTGCCCTCAACCCACTGGCGGCGGCTCGATCTGCCACCGGAGTGGTCGATCGTGCTAGCACGACCACCGCAGAGCGATAGCGCAGTGTGCGGCGAAGCGGAAGGGCAGGTGTTCGCAGCGCTCGCCGCCGCGCCGGACACCGTGCGGACCGAACTGATTCGGACCGGTGATCGGGTCATCAGGGCCGTTGAGCAAGCTGATTTCGAAACCTTTGCTGTGGCGCTCACCGAGTTCAACCGAGCAAGCGGCGAACTGTTCGCTTCTCAGCAAGGCGGCTGCTACAACGGCCCAGCGGTCACAGCGCTTGTCCAGCAGATGCATGCCGTGGGGGCCCGCGGCTACGGGCAAAGCTCGTGGGGACCGACCGTGTTTGCCTTTTGTCCTTCGCAGCGAGAGGCGGAGCAACTGGTTGCCCAGCTCCCTGGCCAGGTCGTCACCCTCACCCAACCACAGCCTCACGGCGCTGCGGTTGAGTGGTTTTAATGAACGTCCATCCAACGTTTTCACATCCGTGAACCAACAGGCACAGGCCAGCATTCCATAAAATTCTGGACAAGCAGCAGCGGAGCGCGACCGTCGCTAACAGTTCATGTGTCATCCATCTCATAAGATCTAAGCGTATCGCTGCTGGGGGCTTCGCGCGCAGCGAGGACAACATCCTGGCTAATGGAAGCAGCCAAGTCGCGCAGGCCTTTTTGCGCCGGTGCGATGAGCCGCTGCATATTGATTTCAGCAGCTTTCAGGTGTTTCAATTTCTCAAGGTTCTTGAGCTCTCTGCCTTGACGAATGCTCGTGATCAGCGAACTCGTGCCTGCGTTCCACTGAGCGGCGATGGCATTGAACCGCGTTTCCAACTGCTTCACTCGGTCCATGGCTGTCCGAAATCGCCCCTGTCGCCACTCTCGTTCAGCCTCCGCAAGTTCGACGGGAAACTGCTGCAGGCCCGTGAGTCCACCGATCGCTCGTCCGTGGGGCAGTCCACGGATTTCACCCCCCGGCAATCGTTCGGTGCGTTGAACGGCAGCCACAACCTGCGAAAATTGGGCGGTGCTGGTGTGGCTCACGAGTGCAACTTCCGAGCAATAACAGGTTCAAGTCGGGGAAGTGGTGGCGACAATGGGAAAGCTCGCGGCAAGGCCCCGATGCAGACAGCTCCGTGATCAGTGAGTGAACTCAGGCCTCGGCTCAGGCCATGCGTTTTTCGGCGCGCACGGGCAGTCAGTATTTCCAAGGCAGAGCCTCCCCAGTTCGGTCTCTAAATCCTATCGGCAGATCTCGCGCCAGACACTCCGCCCCAGTCAGCTCAAGCGACCTCAACTCGTTGCTAATTTTCCCTGCCAACTCTTTTACTTTTGTAACGAATCGGCGTCGCGAGCTCATTCACGGCAGTCAAATATGGGACTTGCGCAACGCTCACAGCCACAAGTTACCTGAGGCAACTGACAACGTCTGGAGATTCCGATCTCACCGCAGTGGCACCGGGTTTGCCCCACAATGCTCTGTGGCATTCCAGTTTCAGCAGCTTGCTCCAGCGCATCGAGAGGTTCAGTGGAATGAGAATCGGCGTTCCTGCGGAAGTGAAGGCGGATGAGTATCGCGTGGCCATGCTGCCGGTCGGGGTCGAGCAACTCGTCGCCGCCGGTCATCAGGTGGTCGTGCAGGCGGGTGCGGGGCAGGGGGCCGGCCTGACCGACGACGCTTACGAGCAGGCCGGAGCAACGATCGCCGGCTCAGCAGCCGAAGTGTTTGCGGAGGCCGAGCTGATCGTGAAAGTCAAAGAACCACAGTCACAAGAATGGCCGCTGATCCGGCCAGGGACCGCGGTTTTTACCTACTTCCATTTCGCCGCCAGCCGCGAATTGACCGAGGCGATGGTCGCCAGCGGTGCCAGTTGCTTTGCCTATGAAACCCTCCGCGACGCCAGTGGCCGCTTGCCACTGCTGACCCCGATGAGCGAGGTCGCCGGCCGCATGAGTATCCAAGAAGGAGCTAAGTATTTGGAGCGTCCCCAGGGAGGCCGCGGCATCCTGCTCAGCGGTGTTCCCGGCGTGCAGCCTGCCCACGTGACGATCCTCGGCGGCGGCGTCGTCGGGGCCAACGCAGCCAAGATCGCCGCCGGTTTCGGTGCCTATGTCGCGATCCTGGACGTCAACCTCGATCGCTTGCGGTACCTCGACGATACCATGCCGGCCAACGTCGACGTGCTGTTCAGCGACCGGCATGTGATTCTGGAGCAGCTGGCGCTAGCCGATTTGGTGATCGGTGCGGTGCTGATTCCCGGTGCTAAAGCACCGCATCTGGTTCGCCGCGAAGATTTGCGGCGGATGAAGCCCGGCAGCGTGATACTCGACGTGGCGATCGACCAAGGCGGCTGTTTTGAAACCAGCCGCCCCACGACTCACCGAGAACCGACATTCGTCGTCGACGAGATCGTCCACTACTGTGTTACCAACATGCCAGGAGCGGTGGGCCGCACGAGCACCTTTGCGCTCTGCAACGCGACTCTGCCGTGGATCGCACGCTTGGCTAAGGTCGGCATTGAGGAGGCAGCGACTCAACCGACGCCGCTGCGTGACGCGGCGAACATTCACAACGGTCAGATCGTCAACACGGCGGTTGCTGAAGTTTGGGGGGACTCGCAGCGGGGAGTGAGGCCCGCCGGTTAAGCAGGCCGGCGAAAGGACAGACAGCCCCGAAGTAGGCGACACGGCCCCAATGCCAGCCAACATCTTCGGTCCTGAATACGCGTGGCATTGAGCATCCCCAGATGCCTCGATCCTTTCGATTACACCGCGAGCTGCACCAATTCTTTCGCCTGGAGCTCGGCGTCGCGGCGGCGATTGGCGGCGATCGCGTGCTGTTCGAGCGCTGGATCGACGAGCTGATAAAACACGTCGCGCTGCCGCGGCTCATAGCCGAGTTCTGTGATCGCTTCGCGAATCTGATCGAGCGTCAAGAAGTGCACCGTGCCGGCTTCAGCAACGACGTTCTCTTCGATCATCAGACTGCCCATGTCGTTAGCGCCGAACAGCATCGCGAGCTGGCCAATCTTTAGCCCCTGAGTTACCCAGCTGCTTTGAATGTTGGGCACGTTGTCGAGGAACAGCCGGGCAACGGCCTGGGTCTTTAAATACTCGAACGAGCCGGCCGGTGGAATGTGCGCCAGCTCGGTGTGGTCGGGCTGGAACGTCCAGCAGATGAAGGCCGTGAAGCCACCGGTCTCATCTTGCAGATCCCGGATCCGCTGTAGGTGCTCGACGCGTTCCGCGAGCGTTTCGACGTGTCCAAACATCATCGTCGCGGTGCTCTTGCCACCGAGCCGATGCCAAACCCGCATCACATTCAGCCAGTCATCGCTCATCACTTTGCCGCGGGTGAGCTCGCTCCGCACGCGGTCAACCAGAATCTCGGCGCCCCCGCCAGGAATACTGCCCAGACCAGCGTCCCGCAGTCGCTCGAGCACCGTCTCAATCGGCAGCTTATTGACCTTCGTGAAGTGATACAGTTCCGGTGGGCTGAAGCCGTGGATGTTGATCGTGGGACAAGCCTGCTTGATGTCGCGCAACATCTGCTCGTACCAGTCCAAGGTGAACTTGGGGTGCAGCCCGCCTTGCAACAAAATCTGATTGCCGCCGAGATCGACCGTCTCCTGCACCTTCTGCAGCAGTTCTTCCCGCGAGAGCACGTAACCTTCGTCGCTCTTGGGACCACGGTAGAACGCACAGAAGTTGCAGACGGCCGTGCAGATGTTGGTGTAATTGATGTTCCGGTCGACGTTGTAGGTCCGGTAGGGCTCGGGATGCAGTCGCCGCGTGACCTTGTCCGCCGCATTGCCAATCGCAGCCAAATTGCCGCTCCGCAGCAGTTGCAGTGCATCGTCGCTGGAGATCCGTTCACCGTGAATCGCGCGTTGCAGAATCGACTCGGTCATGGCTGTTGCGTAGTCCAGATGATGAATACTGGAGGAATCAGAATCGAAGGGAGAACGACCCATCCATAGCGGTCTTCGCGTGCGTCCCGAAACCAGGCACCGAAACCGCCTCGATGTAACCAACTTAGGGTTCCAGGCAATAGGAGTCGAGCAGGCCAGCCGCGGTGACGCCGTCCCGATAGGCTTCCAGCGCCGCCCACTCATCGGCGCCGAGGTAAAACTGCAGATGCTCCGTAAAATAACGCTGCAGATCACTGACCGTCAGCCCATTGGGCCCGGCCTCCGCACGCGCAATTTGCTCAGCATTTTGGAGTCCCTGATCGCGGCACTCCTCCAGGATTGGCTCCAGCCGCTGCACATCGACATCCGCTCGCGCAACCCACATGGCAAATACAAAGGGCAGCCCGGTTACTCGGTTCCACCACTGGCCGAGATCGATGATCTCGTGATACACGCCAGCTGCGGGATGCATGGCGCGGTCGCCGATCAGGAGCACCGCATCCGCATCGACTGACTCGGGAAGTTGTTCCAGACTGAGCGGAATCGTCTGCGGCGCAATTCCATGTGCCCGTCGCAATAGCACCTGCACCAGCGCAGCACTTGTGCGGCTACCGACGTCTAGCGCCAACGTCCTGATCTGCTCGATCGGCACACGGCTGAGCAATCGCACGCTCCATACCGGTCCGCGGCAAGCGATCGCCGCATTCGAAATCACGCGATAACCGCGTCCGGCGCCGCGAAAGAACTCGATCGAAGGAATCAGCGCCACGTCGAGTGCACCGGCGGCCAAGTCCTCCGCCAATCGACTGGGCAAATTGAGCGACAGTTCGCCGGTGCCACTGAGCCGCTGCTGCAGGCCGTAAATCAGCGGCCGCGTGTTGAGATAGGAGACCGCGCCGACTCGTAACATCATGCATCCTCAGGACAGCGGACAGTCACAGAAGCGAGGCGAAATCCCCTCGACGCTGCCTGAATGAACCGTACTGGCGAGCATTGCACAACCCGTTCAGCCGCCGCTGAAAATCGCTGCGGGTGTCAGCCATTGCCCTGCGCTCACCACGGAACCCACTGCTGACTCTCAGCCAATAGCGGGCCTAGCGCGTCGACACTTGCTGGCCAACTTAACCGGCCTAGCAACATGAGAGCCTCTGAATCGAGTTCGATTCATGCAATCGCTCGACGACAGCCGGCACTCGATGAGCACCGGCGAAGCTGAGACAGGCCGAGCATCGGGAGAACATCTGCCCCCACAGGCCGGCACAGGATCTGTGCCGGCTACTTGCTTTGCCTATTGCGAAGAGATCACTCAGCGGCGGAGCCGGCAAGTTCACCTTGCGGAGCGTCTTCCGCAGCGAACGAAGGCTTCACGCTCTTCTTCTTGACGCGATCGTTCTTGCCGACGAACTCCAGGATCGCACGGGTACCGGCATCGCCCAGACGCGGCGTCGCCAAACGCACGATCCGAGTGTAACCGCCGGGACGATCGACGAACCGCTCGGCAACTCGCTCGAACAGCACGGCCGTGGCCTGCTTGTCACCGATCAGTTGCAGCACGCGGCGACGGGCAGCGACGACTGGAGCGCGGGCGGCTGCCCATTTCTGCCAGTTCTCGCTCTTGCGCCACTGCTTGTATTGCTCAGTGCCGCGTTCCGCCGGAGCGGCGAACTGCTCAGCTGCTTGAGCGGATGCCAATGACTTCTTGGCGATCGTGATGCACTTCTCCACCAGCGGCCGGACTTCCTTCGCCTTTTCGAGCGTGGTCACGATCCGACCGGGAACTTTCGGCGCATTATCGTCCAGTTCCGCATCTCGCTCGGTCAGGAAGATAGCGCTGGCAAGGTTCTTCAGCAGGGCCTTGCGGTGGCTGGGGCTGCGGCCCAGAACGCGACTTTTTCGTCGGTGACGCATGATTCAATCCGTTGCCTATGGCAAAACAAACATTTGAGCCGAACCGAAAAGGGGTCTGACCCTTCGGTGGCGAGTCGTTATCATGAAGTTTCTGGCCTCACCGCAGAGGGTCAGACCCCTTTACGGCAAGGCTCTTTGATCGCTGTACCTGCCGGCCAACGGCCGCCGTCGACCGCTTATCAGTGAGAGGCCGAAGGCACTCGCATCCCGAGGTGCAGGCCGTACTGGGCCAGCTTCTCGCGGACTTCGTTGAGCGTGGTGTCGCCGAAGTTGCGAACTTCCAGCAACTGATCTTCGGTCCGCTGGACCAGATCCCGAAGCGTGGCAATGTTTTCGCTTTCCAGACAGTTGTTCGCACGCACCGACAACCGCAGCTCGCTCAGCTTCATGTTCAGCTTGGCTTCCAACTGAGCTTCGGCCGAACCAGCACCGCCGCGACCCGCCGAGAAAATACTCGGGCCGAGCTCGCGATATTGCACGAACGGGTTGAGGTGTTTTCGCAGAATCTTGGCGGCTTCGATCAACGCCATTTCGGGCGACACCGACCCGTCGGTCCAGATCTCCAACACCAGGCGGTCGTAGTTCGTCTTCTGACCAACCCGCGTATCTTCGACCTGGTAACGGACTCGCGTCACCGGGCTGAACACCGCGTCGATCGGGATGATGCCGATTTCATGATCGACAACGCTGTGTTCGGTGCTGGGGACATAGCCGCGACCGTTCTCGACCACCATCTCCATCATGAACGGGATGTCTTTGGTCAAGGTGGCGATGACGTGATCTTTGTTGATCACTTCGACGTCGGCGTCGGTTTCCACGTCAGCACCGGTCAACACGCCCGCCTTGTTGCTTTCGAGCGTGATCACGCGAGTCGCTTCGCTGTGATTCCGCACGATCAAGCTCTTGACGTTCAGCACGATGTCGGTGACGTCCTGTACCACACCTTCGATCGTCGTGAACTCGTGCTGGGCGCCGCGGATCTTGATCTGCGTGACCGCGCTACCCATCAGGCTGCTGAGCAAGACACGGCGGAGACTGTTGCCAACGCTCGTACCGAAGCCGCGCTCGAACGGTTCAGCGACAAATCGACCATAGGTCGAAGTCAATGAATCGCGATCGACTTCCAGGGTGCCTGGCAATTCCATTCCGCGCCATCGAATGTGCATCGGTGGATAACCTTCGTACTGTAGGAAAATGACTGAGAGAGACGTAGCCGGCCAACAGCGGCAGCGACGGCGAAATTAGACGCGGCGCTTCTTGCGGGGACGGCAACCGTTGTGCGGGATCGGGGTGACGTCCTCGATCAACTTAACGTTCAAACCAGCAGCCTGCAGCGACGTGATCGCGCTTTCGCGGCCAGAGCCGGGGCCCTTCACACGCACTTCGACGTCACGCATGCCAAACTTGGTCGCCTTTTCAGCAGCTTGCTGAGCAGCGCACTGACCGGCAAACGGGGTGCTCTTGCGCGAGCCCTTGAAGCCGGAAGTGCCGGCCGTTGCCCAGCACAACGTGTCACCCTTGGGATCGGTGATCGTGACCGTCGTGTTGTTGAACGTGCTGTGGATGTGAACGATCCCGCTGCTGACATTGCGACGGACGCGTTTCTTTTTGTTGGTCTTTGCCACCGCGAAGTCCTGCTAAACTGAATATCTAACGTTGAACGTGAATGAGAACGGGTAACACAATCTGACCGGCCGTTCCGCCTACTGCGGTGATGGCCGCTCAAGTGAGCGTCTTTTCTAGGGCAACGCCGCGGCCGCAAGCGTGCGGGCCGCCATGCCCTGAGCAAATGAAACCACCCTTTGACCGCCGCAACTCAGCCGGCAAGCAACCGACTGCGGGCAACCTGAAACCGGGCCGAGGCACTGGCCCCAGCGGCAATGACTACCGCAGGTCCTTAACGCCCTTCTTACCGGCAACCGTCTTCCGCGGGCCTTTCCGGGTACGTGCATTGGTCTTGGTGCGCTGGCCACGAACCGGCAAGCCGACGCGGTGCCGAATCCCACGATAGCAGCGAATCTCGCGGAGTCGGCTGATGTTTTGAGCGATCTGACGACGCAGCGGCCCTTCGACCGTGTAGTCGCGCTCGAGCATCGTCGAAATGCGGCTGAGCTCCTCTTCGGTCAGGTCACTGGCTCGGCGAGTCGGATCAATCGACAGCTTCTCGCAAATTTCGCGAGCCAAGTAGAGCCCCACTCCGTAGAGATAGGTCATCGAGTACTGAATCTGCTTGTCGTTGGGGATATCAACGCCCATCATACGGGGCATAGCGCGGCCTCCGGCAGAGCCGATTGGGGCAAGTCACAGCCGATTTTGCTATCAAAATCGCGTGAAAACTTGATGAATGGGAAAATGTGTCAGGCTAGGGATCGGAGAATATAGTGCAACGGCGCGAGAAAACTCAATGGGGACGTGCGTTTTTTGGCATCGTTTTTTTCCGCACCCACTTCTGTAACTCCGTCGGGGCGCTGTCGCGAGCGGTCTGAGGCAGCCTGGCGATCTCGACCAAACGAAAATCAGCTAGCGACAGTTCAACCCGGGTATCTCCCTCGGTGGCTGACCACACGCAAGTCCACCAAATTTGCTCAACCTGCGGAAACATCAGGTGAAAGATTTCGGCTCCGCCGACGACGAAGCCTTGACGGCCAAGCTGATGGAGGAGCCGCAGAGCTTCCTCCGGGGAGCCCGCACAATGCACCCCCTCGTGCTGCCAGGCCTGCTGGCGGGTGATCACGATCGTCTCCCGCCCCGGCAGCGGACGGCCGATCGAATCAAAGGTCTTCCGACCCATGATCAACGCGCCGCCCATCGTGATTTTTTTGAACCGCGCCAGATCCGTGCTCAGCCGCCACGGCATGCTGTTCTCATGACCGATCACGCCGGAGGGCGTCGCGGCGATGACCATCGTCAGCGGTGCCGCCGCAGTTTGCTGAGTATCCAAAGCGAATGTTGCGGCGTGCGGTCCAGAGGAAACAGAACGAGACAGGGGCGGTCAGCCGATCTGCCGCCCAAGAGCCTACCAGCGGCGGCCCACCAGCGGCGGCCAACACGATCAAGTATCGATTAAATCATCGGGACCGAGCAACGGGGCTTGATTTTCCTCAGTCTCTTGCTTTTCACGCCACGGCTTGTTCTGGCGGTAGCTCTCCAGCTCTTCCTCCAGTTGCTCGATCTGATCGTGCTCGTCCTCACGACCGAGTTCGACCGCTTTGCTGCTCCACTTGATCGCCTCTTCAAAGTTGCCGGTTTCGGCGTAGGCGGCCCCCAGGGTGCTGAGGATGTGAGCCTCTTTAAACTCGGTCAATTCGGCGGCTTCGGTTGCCAATTTGATCGCCCGCTGGCCGTCACGCAGCTCATCCTTGGGCGAGGTGGCCAACACCCAGGCCAAGTTGTTGAGGATCCCGCTCCGCTGTTGCGGGCTTTCGATCTCCGCAGCGAGGGCCTGGTCATAATCTTTGATGGCAGCGGCATGATCACCGAGTCCCAGCAGCGTATCGGCGCGGGTTCGCAACGCGGATACGTTTTTGGGATCGCGATCCAGAATAATGTTGGTCAGCTCGATCGCTTTGCGAGGACGTTTGTCCTGGAGGTACAGGTTGGCCAGTTGCAGTGTCCAGAACGGCTCATCCGGGCTCGCCTGCACGATCAGGTTCATGTCGTTGATGGCGTCGGCGATTCGGCCTTCCTCAACGGCGATGTAGCAGCGGACGCGAACCGCCGCCACGCTGTCAGCCACGCGTGGCTCGACGCGGATCGCCTCATTGAGGTCGCGTTTGGCCGATTTGACGTCGCCGCGTCCCAGCGAAATCTCGGCTCGCTGCAGCAGCGACACCGGATCCTTGGGCTGCATCGCCAGCGCCTTGCCGAAATCAGCCAGAGCTTCCTCTTCTTTGCCTTCGGCGCGGAGGATAATGCCGCGGAGCCGGTAGAGTCCTTCGCTCGGATTCGCCTGCAACGCCTCATTGAGCAGGGCCAGCGCATCGTCGGTGCGGTCGAGGTTGACCAACTGCTCGACCGCAACCTGGGCAACAGCTTGATTGGTCGGATCTTGCTTGAGCAGCGCCTTGAGGTCCTCAACGGCGCCGTTGACATCTTCTTGTTGCAGTCGCAACAAAGCGCGGGCCTGCCGCGCTTCCGCATTGCTGGGATCGGTCGCCACGGCCTTATCCAAGTCGGCGGTCCGAGCTTCGTCATCGACCTGCCGTAGCGCTCGCAGCAAGTAGGCACCGCTTTGAGCCTGCGGGTTGTCTTGCAGCAATTCGATCGCTTTGGTCGTGGCAATGCGAACCTCTTCAGCGTCGCCTTCCGGCAGCAGGTGCAGCCGTGCGATCAGCAGGTAAGCGTCCACCAATTCGGGATCGCGCTTGATCGCCGACTTGAGCAACTCAAGCGCTTCGGCGCGGAGGCTACGAACCCGCAGTCCACCGCCCTGGACCAATTGAGCTGCGGTCGCTTGGGCACGTTCGAGCTGAATCGACGCCACCATTTTGTTGGCGAATGAGCGGCTTTCGTCGCTGAGTCCTTTGGCAATCGCGGATTCCAATAGCGCCACGACCGCTTCAAGCTGCTTCGGTGTTTCGGCATCGATCCGCCGCAGCATCGCTTCGTCCAGATCGGCTTGGCCATCCTCGGCACCTGGCTCAGGCTCGGTGGCTGGCGGTTGCTCCGCCGCGGACGGTTGTTCTGCGGCCGGTGACGGTTCGGACGGGGCTGGTTCGGACGGGGCTGGTTCGGACGGGGCTGGCTCAGCCGCAGGCGGGGCTGCCTCTTGGCCACTGGCGGTGACGGTCGCGAAAATCAAACCAGCGATCAACAGGAACGTCAGCAGAGCAACGGCGCAATGAAACCGATCGAGATTGCGAGCGGCCGCCGTGCTGCGGGAATGTCGTGGCGATGTCATCGGATGGCTCAAGGGTTGCGGTGAAACTCAGAGGCGTGCACTGGGATGCAGGAACGTCCGCAGTGATTTATGGTAACGTTCCGCTGGTAGGGAACGCGCCGGTCGTCCAAGGCGTAAGGGTTTATCGTAACGTATCGGCAAGCGGTTCGAACACATCGAAATCTGGGGATTCGCCGGGCAAGGAGTTGCCGCTAAGGGGCGGCTGGCCGCTGGCTCCCTGATTCCCCCGGCATGGCATCGCTCCAGGCACCTCATCTATGGCCGAGTCTCGTCCTCGCATTTTTGCCTCTCGCAAGCTTCCATCCGCCGGGCTGACGCGGCTGCAGCAGGCCACCGAAGCAAACGTGTGGCCGGAACGACTGCCACCGTCACGCGACCAACTGCTCGCCTCGGTGCGTGGCTGTGCCGGCATCGTGTCGCTGCTTTCGGACACCATCGATGCCGAGGTGTTTGATGCGGCCGGGCCGCAGCTGAAGGTGGTCAGCAACTTCGCCGTCGGGGTCAACAACATTGACTTGGCCGAAGCTCGCCGGCGCGGCATCGCGGTGGGCAACACCCCTGACGTGTTAACCGACGCGACGGCCGACATCGCTGTGGCGCTGCTGCTAGCGGCCGCGCGACACTTGCAGCCGGCCGCCGACGAAGTCCGCAGCGGTGGCTGGCAAACCTGGGAACCGACCGGTTGGCTAGGACAAGATCTCACCGGCAGAACGCTGGGGATCGTCGGCATGGGGCGGATCGGGGCGGCGGTGGCCCGGCGACTAGCCGGCGGTTGGGGAATGCGTGTGCTCTACACCGCGCGCAGCGAAAAGCAGCTCGACGCTTTACCCCACGCGCAGCGGGTAACACTCGACCAACTGCTGCAAGAGAGCGACTTTGTGTCGTTGCACACCGCCCTAACCGCAGACACCCACGGCCTGATCTCACAGAGGGAACTGGCGCTGATGAAGCCAACGGCGGTGCTGATCAACACCGCGCGGGGTGCGGTGATCGATCAAGACGCACTGGTCCAAGCGCTCAAACAGGGGCGACCGGCGGCGGCCGGCCTAGATGTGACCGAGCCTGAACCGCTGCCACCGGATCATCCGCTGGTCGGGCTCCCCAATTGCATCATCTTGCCACATATCGGCAGCGCAACGGTGGCCACTCGGGATGCGATGGCGGAGATCTGCGTTGACAACCTGTTGGCGGGGTTGGCGGGGCGGCCGCTGAGATGTCCCATTGGATGAGCCAGCATCTGCAGAATCCCTCGTTTCCACTGCACCTGATGAGTCAATATGAAAGCCTTTGAAGCGACCCAGTACTTCTTTGATCTGGCAGCGGACCGGTTGGAACTGAGCGACTCGATCCGCGAGATGCTGCTGATGCCGCGCCGCGAGGTCCAGGTGCAAGTGACGTTTGAACGCGACAATGGCGATCTCTCCACACTCGTCGGATTTCGCGTGCAGCATGACAACAGCCGTGGGCCGATGAAGGGCGGCCTGCGCTATCACCCCCAGGTCGATCTGGACGAAGTGCGTTCGCTGGCGAGCCTGATGACATGGAAAACCGCGGTCGTCGATTTGCCCTACGGTGGCGCCAAAGGTGGCATCGGCGTTGATCCGCGTTCGCTCTCCCCTCGCGAACTCGAACGCTTGACCCGCGCCTTTGTCGACCAGATCCACGACATCGTCGGCCCGGACACCGATATCCCGGCTCCCGACATGGGCACCGATTACCGGGTAATGGGTTGGTTTCGCAACCAGTGGGAAAAGTACCATGGCTTCAATCCCTCGGTGATCACCGGCAAACCGGTCGAAGAATACGGCGCTCGTGGCCGCGAAGAAGCGACCGGTCGCGGCGTGGGGACGCTGACGACCAAAATGATCAAACGGCTGGGACGCAAACCCGAGCACTCCCGCGTCGCGATCCAAGGCTTTGGCAATGTCGGCTCCCATGCCGCCAAGTTTTTGCATGAAGCGCAGTTTCCGATCGTGGCCATCGGCGACGTCACAGGCACGTACTTTGACCCCGACGGGCTCAACATTCCCGACATGCTCCGGCACGTGCTGCACCACCCCGAGCACACGCTCGAAGATTACGACAAGTGCGAACGGCTGCCGGCGAGCGCCCTGCTGTGGCTCGACGACATCGATATTCTGATTCCCGCGGCCCTGGGCGGCGTGATCAACGCTGAGAATTGTGACTCGATCTCGGCCTCGGTGATCGTCGAAGCCGCCAACGGTCCGATCCTGCCGCTGGCCGATCAGCGGCTGTGCGAACGAGGCGTCACGATTCTGCCCGACATCCTGGCCAACGCTGGCGGCGTCACCGTCAGCTACTTTGAATGGGTGCAGAACCGCCAGCATTACCGCTGGAGCCTCGACCGAGTGCGGCAGGAGCTCGACCGCACGATGACCGATGCTTTTGAGGCTGTGTGGCAGATGTCGCAGCAGCACAACGTGTCGTTGCGTGTGGCCGCGTACATGATCGCCATCACCCGCGTCCGCCGCGCTGCAGAACTGGCAGGGCTGTCGTCCTAGAATGGCGCTCGCTCGGCTGGCAGAAATCAGCCTCCCAGAATCAAATTCGGATCTCTTGCGCCAGTCGATCAGCTATACTGGCGGTCCCACCCGTTCATCACCCACCTGAACAACCCGCCGCCCATGACTCGCTCACCGATGCGGACTGGATCTCGCAGCTCCCTGTTTGGCGTCGCTGCCACGCTCGTTCCGTTGGTTGTCTGTCCCTTATTCGTTGCGATCGCGGCTGGGCAAGCAGCGGCAGCCGAGCCGACGGCTGCGACCGCGGCAACCACGGCTGCGGCAGCAACCTCGCCACACGGCCAGGAGATCAGCTTTGAGCTGGACATTCAACCGATTCTATCCGCGCTGGGCTGCAACAGCGGGCCCTGCCACGGCAAACAGCGCGGCCAAAATGGGTTTCAACTGTCCTTGCTCGGTTTTGATTCGGACTTCGACTACAACGCCGTGGTCCGCGAAGCGCGAGGGCGCCGGATCTTTCCCGCAGTGCCCGCAGCGAGCCTGCTGATTCAAAAGGCAACCGCTGAATTGCCGCACGGTGGTGGGCGGCGAATGGAAGTCGGCTCGGAACCATACCAAACCCTGCTCCACTGGATTGCCCAGGGTGCTCCGCGACGGGTCGAGCATGAGCCGACTCTCGAACGGGTGCAGTTGGTGCAGGACAAGTTCTCGCTGTCGCCGGGCGAGCAGCAATCGCTGCAGGTCCTCGCCCACTACAGCGATGGCTCAACTCGCGATGTCACCCGCTTGGCGACGTATCTCTCCAATGAAGCGTCGGTTGTCGGGGTGGACGAAGCGGGTGTGATGACCGCTGCCGCCTTGCCGGGGGAAACGGCGGTGATGGTGCGATACATGAACCACATCTCGGTCGCGGATGTGGTCATCCCGCAAGGCGAACAGCTCTCCGAAGAAGCGTTCGCGCACCTGCCGCAATACAATTTCATCGACGAGCACATCGACGCCAAGCTGCGTCAGCTCGCGATCCTCCCCTCAGAACCAGCCCCGGATCACATCTTTCTCCGCCGCGTCTACACCGATCTGATCGGCCGCCTGCCATCGGTAGAAGAGGCGCGCGAGTTTCTCAGCGCCGATGGTTCCGACAGCCGCACAGATGAAGAACGGGTCCAGCGGCGCCGCGAACTGGTCGATCGCTTGCTGGAACGCCCCGAGTACGTCGATCACTGGGCCAATCAGTGGGCAGACCTGTTGCGCCCCAATCCTTATCGCGTCGGCATCAAGGCGGTGCTGAACTATGACAACTGGATCCGCGACCAGTTCCGTCAGGACGTGCCGTACGACGAGTTCGCGCGCCGCCTGATCACCGCCCAGGGAAGCACCTGGCAAAACGGGGCGGTCACGCTGTACCGCGACCGCCGCGATCCTGAAGAAATCACGACCCTGGTCAGCCAACTATTTCTCGGTATTCGCCTGGACTGTGCGAAGTGCCACCACCACCCCTTTGAGAAGTGGAGCCAGCAGGACTTCTATCAGTTTGCCGCTTATTTCGCACAGATCGGGCGCAAAGGCACCGGCTTGTCGCCACCGATTTCCGGCTCCGAAGAGATCATGTTCTTCTCCGGCAGCGGGTCGGTGAAACATCCCGTCACCGGCGAAGTGCTGGCGCCGCGGCCACTGTTTGGGGACAGCGAAGAAATCGCCAGCGGCCAAGACCCGCGCGAGGTGCTGGCCAAATGGATCACGTCGCCCGAAAACGATTACTTCGCCAAGGTGCAGGTCAATCGCATCTGGGCAGTGCTGATGGGCCGCGGCGTGGTCGATCCGGTCGACGATCTCCGCAGCACCAATCCGCCAACCCACCCAGAACTGCTTGAGGCATTGGCCAAGCATTTCCAGGCCAGCGGCTACAACGTCAAAGACTTGATGCGGACGATCACCAGTTCACGCGCCTACGCCACCAGTTCAGCCCCCAACGAAACCAACGTGGGTGATCGGCTGAATTACTCGCGGCACTATCGCCACCAGTTGCGGGCCGAGACCTTGCTCGATGCGATTGCAGATGTAACGCAGACGCCGACGTCCTTCAGCGGAATGCCGCCCCAGTCACGGGCCACGCAGTTGTGGACGCACCGCGCCGGTTCGATGTTCCTCGACACCTTTGGCCGTCCGGACGAGAATCAGGATCCACCCTGCGAACGGATTCCCGACTCGACGGTCACGCAGGCGTTGCACTTGATGAACGACCGCGACATCGATTCCCGAATTCGCAGCGGTTCCGGACGAGCCGCAAAACTGGCGGCGAGCGACGCATCGGCCGAAACCGTAGTTGAAGAGCTGTACCTGGCGGCCTACTCACGCTTCCCAACCGCCGATGAGCGAGCGTACGCGGCGCAGTTGATCAACGCCGCGGGCGAGAAACGCCGAGAAGCGGTGGAAGATTTGATGTGGGCGATGCTCAACTCACCTGAGTTCACGATCCAGGATTAGCAGCTTGATGAGACCAACCATGGGACAGATTTCGCTTCGCGTCAGCGTGCAGGCTGCTGCGCTGATCACTGCAGGGCTCTGGCACGCCGCCGCTGGCAGTTCGGCTCGGTCGCAAGAGCTGAACGTTGACCGGCTGTTTCCGCCTTCGGTAACGATCGGCCAAGCAACGCCGGTCAAGCTCGAAGGCAAGGTGCCGAACTGGCCGCTTCAGGTGCAGAGCGATCGTGCGGACATTCAATTTCAAATGAGCGAGGAATCGAGCGGGGTGACGATTACGGTGCCCGCCGACGCCGCACCGGGGATCGCTTGGTTGCGGTTCTATGACGACAGCAACGCCTCGGCGCTGGTGCCGTTGTTCATCGAACCGGTCGCAGTCGCCGTCGAAACCGAACCCAACAACGAAATCGGCCAAGCCACCCGCGCCGAGCTGCCGGCGGTGATGATTGGACGCCTAGAAAAAGCGAACGACGTCGACTGCATTTCGGTTTCCGTCAGTGCCGGTCAGACGCTGGTCGCCGATGTGCTTGCGCACCGCTTGATCGGCTCACCGATGGACGCGGTGCTGCAGTTGGTCGATTTGTCGGGCAACGTGCTGGCTCAGACCGACGATTCCCGCGGGATCGATCCCCAACTGGTGTATACCTGTGATCGCGATGCAGAACTGACACTGCGCCTGTTCGCGTTTCCTGAGACCGCCAACAGTACAATTGGGTTTGCCGGTTCTGCCTCGTATGTGTATCGCCTGCAGGTCACAACCGGCCCGCTGATCGACCACAGCCTGCCGCTGATTGCCCCGGCGGAGGTTCCAATCGACGTGCAGGTGTTTGGATGGAATTTGCCGGAGGATGCCGCGCCCGTCGTCGCCCCTGCCACCCACGTGTCGCCAGCAGTCGTAACCTTGCCCGGTGCCATGGGCTGGCACGCGCGGCTCCGGAACGACACGTTCGCGGCGCCCGTCGTGCTAAAAGCAGCAGACGCAGAGATCACGGTGGTCGAACAGTTGCCAGCAATCGTCTCGGGACACATCGCTCAGCCTGGGCAAATCGCGCGGCTGCAGGTGGCGGTGGAAGCGGGAGCGAAATACCGCGTCGTCACGCATTCACAAGAAAGCAGCCTCAAGCTTGATTCGGTCGTCACCGTGCTGGAGCCCGAAACCGGCAAGCAAATCGGCCGGAACGATGACCCGTCACGGAACAATCGCGATGCAGCGATCGAGTTCACTGCCCCGAGTGACAAGCCGGTCGAGATCCAGATCAGCGATCTGGTCGGCGGTTCCGGACTCAGCCATGCGTACACCGCAGTGATCGGCAAGGTTGCTCCCTTCGTCACGTTGACGGCTGCCGAACGGCACCGCCTGCCTGCTGGCGGTTCACTCGAAATTGCCGTTCAGGTCCAGCGGCAGCACGGCTTTGAACCACCCTTGCAAATTGTGGCAATCGATCTGCCAGAGGGTGTGAGCTGCGAAGCGGCTGTCTCAGAACCGAAGGGCGACTCTGCCAAAGAAGTCAAACTGAAACTCTCAGCCGAGGCCGCGGTGCGGCATCAGGGGCCAATCCAGATCATCGCCCGCCCGGTACCAGCTACCGAAGCGGCACCGGCTGAAGCAGCTGCGGCGGCCGAGCAGCCCGAGACGGTCTTCGCTACGGCCAAAGCATTGCTGCGGTCGGAGTTTTGGACCAACCAGTTGTGGCTTACCGTTGCCCCCTAGGATCGCTCGCCCCTAGGATCGTTTGCCTGGCAGCCACTTGCTGTGAGAGGAGCAACGGGCGGTAACACCCGCTGAGATTCGCGCCGGCACCTCATTGGGTGCGCCGGTTGAGAGAACGCTGCTCGCGTTGCGTGAGCGCCCAGCCGGTGAGAGCTGGGCGTGATTTCTTGCTAGCCGATGTTCAAGATGCGAACACTCTCGGCCTCGCTACTTGAGCAAGCTTAGCGGGGCCGGTTCGGCGTCCGATGAGTGTCGTCTTCGACCACGATGTGCTCTTTCTTCAGATCGGCATCGACGGTCTGGGTACCGGTCACGGTCCGTTTGCCCACACTTACCGCTTCTTTAGCAACGGTCCGCTTGTTGACGTCGACCTTCTCTTCCTGGAGCAGGATTCGCTCTTCGTCGCTGCTGTCGCCGATCGCGCCGGCTGTTTGACCATGCATTGGTCGGCGTTCGACCACCAACTCTTCGCGTTTGACGGGCACCTCTAGGTGCTGAGTTTCGGTCGTCACTTCTTTGCGGACCCGAGCTTCACCTGCGGGTTCCGTGTGCTTGTGAGTGTCGAGGACTTCTTCACGAGCCACCATTTCGCCTGCGGTGTTGAGCCGATGGGTCGCTTGTGGATTGCGTGCAAACTCGGACTCACGGCGGCCATAGTCATAGACGTTGTAGCGGTCCAGGATCCGATGCGCTTCTTGATAGCGAGCACCGGTCGCCTTCACGGTCACCACCGTCCGGCCCTGTTCGAGTTCGTGGTGATAGTACTCGGCTTCTTCTTCAGGGATTCCCAGGCCTACCAGAGCGCCAACAATCCCGCCGGCAACCGCGGTTCCCGCAGCACTGGCAGCGATCGCCGCAAGCGCCCCACCGGCGATGACGGGGCCGATCGCAGGCAACACGCCAGCTACGATTCCCAATCCCCAAAGTGCCCCAGCCCCCAAACCTGCAGTCGCGCCGGCAACGGCGCCAGTGCCCGCTTTGTTGTCATCGTCGGGGTGAGCGACACCGCTGCTCAGATCTTCGTGATGCTGAGTCGCAACGCCGATCTCATCATCGGAGAACCCGGCTGCCTTCAGTTCCCTTACCGCTCGCTGAGCTTCGGCTTGAGAATGGAACACAGCGACAACGGTTTGACGATCGATGTTCCGATTCAGTTCATTGGTAGTGGCCATGGCTTTTACCCTACTTGTGTTGGTTAGTTTTTGTGGCCAGGCAATTGCTCGGCCTTCAATAAGAAACACTTGCAGGGTTTGTGCCGGGTTACGGCCCACACTCCAAATAAGCCGCAGATTTTCTTAGGCAACGAGCGAATCAATGCTATCAAAACGAAGCACCAATCCTCTCATAACTCACTTAAAACCAGGGAGGTTACCGCGCAGGCGACCAATATAAGCGTCCGCTTTGCCGGTCTCGCTCAGAACTTTGCGGCTGACTTCCTGGACCGCATTATCTGCCTGCGACAGCAGCTCATTGGATTTAGCTTGTTGGCTCACCAACCAATCTTGTAGTTCTGCCAACTCGCGCTGATGAATTCGATTGACCTCGGCTTCCAGCTTTTCGCGCGTTTCAGCGAGTTGCCGCGTGGCCGCTTCACGCACCGCCGTGTTGAGGATGCCGGTGAGGTTGGTTCCTAACTGAATATCCCAATCGCTCCAGGTACCTTGAAAACGAGCGTCGATCTCAATCTGGTTGATATCGGCCAGGGCCGTATGCAGGGTGCTGAACATCGGAGTGCGGGTCACCTTTTCTGCTCCCTGCAATTCGAACCGCGTACCGGCTCGCCGGGAGACCACGCGCCCCGACATCTGCTCACCGCGGGTATCGAGTTGGATCCAAAGTTCCAGCCGGCCATCGCGCACACTGAGCTTGACGTTGTCGGCGGAGCCAAGCCGAATTGTCGGCGCCTTGATCTCGGGCCAGTGCAGCGTGAGCAGTTCGTGTGAGATCTCAGCGGAATCATCGCAAACGTATTCCAGCCGCACCGTTTCTTCGCCTTGGAGCCGCAGCCGTGCACGCAGTGGTTCTTGCCGGAGCTTCGCCTGCGGAGTCAGGTTTTCGAGGATCCCGGTGAGCTCGTACGGCTTGCCACCGGAGCGGAGCAGGCCGGAGAGCTCACAGTGGCGGATCAGCATCGAAGGCTGCTGCGTCACCAGTTGAATTTGCTCGCCGCGATGGCGCTGGACCTTCGGTTTGACGACCGTCCAATGGGAGATCTCGCGTCCGGTGTCGAGGTAGCCACGGAGTTGGTCGATCTGCGACTTGACGACTTGCAGCAACAAGCCAGGCCCAAGCTCGTCACCCGCCATCGGGTCAAACGGTAAGGCGTCGCGGACCCGCTGCAAGTCGGCTTGCTTGGCCCGCTCCATCGTCACCAGATCGGCTTGGAACTGCGCCGGCATCTCGGCCAGCGTCTTCCGCACCAGCAGCAGCTCCTGCTGAATATCTTTGGCTTGGCTCAAGGTCGCATCAATCTGCGGCCAGTCGCGCAGCGGATTGTCGATCCCTTTCGCCTTCTGCTGCACTTCTTTGATCGCCACTTCGATCTCCGCAGCCCGGCTGGCCAACATGCTGTATTCCGACTTCCAGCGGCGGCGAATCTGATCGCCGCGGCGCAGGGTCTCAGAGCTTTCTGCCAAGGTATCGAGTTGCTGTTTGGCCGCGTCGGTGGCGGAATTGAAGAGGTCATTGAGCCACTGCATCGCCTGCGAAGGCTCTTCAGACTCAACCTGCTCCTCCGGTTCGAAGTGCCCGCTGGTCAGCCGGTCCGAATCGATTTCCAGGCCCTTGATCCGTGCGGTGCTAACCACATAGCGGCGTCGCAGCAGCGCATCACCATCGATGCTCAGCTCGACTGTTTGAGCCGAAGCGAGATTTCTCAGGCCTTTGTTGTGCTTCGGATTCGCGACCTGGACTTCCGTGCTGTAGAGTCGCGGCGGGAAAAAGCCGACCTCGACCGTAGCCAAATCGACCTTCGCACCGGTAGCGGCTTGGATCGACTGGACCGCGACGTAACGGATAACCGGCGATAGGGCATACCGCAGGCCGACGATCGCCGCGATGACGATCACGAGCCGCGGCAAAACATAGCTCCAGCGAATCATGCTGCCCTCCGTTGGCGTGAGTCTCGCAGTTGCCGCAGCAAGTAGTTCAGGGCTTCGCCCATCGGCGGATCGACCGGCGGCGTTGCCGCTGCCGCGGTTTCCTCAGGCAACGACGATTCGCTCGCGGCAGGCAGCGAGGCAGGAGCCTCAAGCAAGGCTACTGGTTTGTCGGAGACTGACTCAACCACAGCTGACGCTTCTACCAGCCGCACGACTTCGATCCGCGTGTCGACCAGCTCAGCCTCCGGTTCGTCACGGCCAAGATCTTGCCAGGCTGTGTCGACCACCAAGGTTTCAGGTGCCTCAAACGGCGGGATCATCTGACTGATAGCGGCCTCAGCGGAGCCTGCGATTTCAGCTGCCACGGGCAGCGAGGCAGCACTGGGTGCAGGAGCGGAAGTCGCGGCGGACTCGTCGCCGTCCCAATCCGCGCACCGCTCGAGCGGCAGATCGACATCTTCGGCTAGCTCGACAGGTGCCGCTGGGGCAAGGTAGCGAAACAGCGGATACGTCGCCAAATACGCTGGCACCACCGCGGCTAGGCCAACCACCACCCCGCCCATCACGACGGTGTTATTCAGGTCGGTCCAAGGAACCAGCGGCCACTGCCACGCCGCTGAAAGCTGAGGTGTCAACTGCGGATGCGTCAGCACATATTTACCGACCGCGTGCGTCTGGGCGTCAAACCATGCCGCGATCACACTCGTCGCGACCGCCGTGACGGCGACCATTCCGTGATTCACGCGTACCGACAAGATGAACAGCAGGATTGCCAGGGCAACGAGGTTGCCGTAGGGAACCACCCCCAGCCAGACGCCGAGGGCCAGGCCCCACGCGAGTTGGTGCGGTTCGCGCCGCCCCAAGATCGCTCGCTTCAAGCTGAGCAGTTGTTTGATACAGAAGACCAGCATGGCAGCAGATGCACTCCGTTTACGAGAGACAGGGTGCCGGGACACACCTCATCCGTAAACGGTTTATCGACCCGCCACAGGCCGCAGAATCAATCCAATCGCTAAACTCAGCGGGCTTTCTCAGACGGCCATTAGCGGCCCCCACGTCCTCGACCGCCGCCTTCTTCACCGTCGCCTCGCCCGCCACGGCCGGGACGTCCTGCTGCTCCGTCGCCACCCCCACCGCGACCGGGCCGAGAGATCGATGGCATGGAGCGGCCCGGCCCACTCGGGGCCGACAGCGAAGGCTGCGAGCGACCAGGGCCAGCCGAACGACCGATTCCGCTAGCGCCTGCCCCGGGACGTTCCATTCTGCCCGGGGAGAACTGGGGAGCCGACCGCTGCGGCGCCGAGAGACTCGGCCGTGAGTCATTGCCGCTCGGCCGCGACAGGCTGGGTGCCGCCGACCGCGGCGATCCAAAGTTGGGGCGCGAGCCGCCGGGACTTGGCCGCGATGCACCGGGAGGCGCCGTCCGCTGCGGAGGCGACAAATCCGGCAGCGCGGGCCGTTGCACTCGCTCCCTAGGCCGGGCATTACTCGGTGGTGCCGGGCGCGACAATGCTGCATCGCCCGCTCGTCCCGGTAAATCAGCCGGACGACCAGGCCGGTTGCCAGCGTCCCCAGACGGCCGCGGCAAGCTGAGCGAAGGTCGTCCCGATGAGTTATTTGGTCCCGGTGAGGCCTGCGGCGTCGTAGGCTGCGGGCGAACCGCTGGATTTCGGCCAGGAGCCAACCCCGGCGGTGTCCGCTGGCCTCCCCGATCCTGGAACGCCGGTCCACCATCGGGATGTGAGAGCTGCGGTCGCTCACCGGTGTTGCCGCCAGGTCGCGGTCGCGAGCCCTCTCCTCTGGCGCCGCCTTCTCGTGACGCCCCTCCAGGACGCCCTCTCTCAGGGGCTCCGGCCTGGCCTGAGCCTTGTGGACGATCGGGAATGATCGATGGCCTAGCAGGGGACGAACCAGGAGCAGCATCGCGTGAGATCGGCCCGAGGTCACGTCCTCCCGGTCTCTGTCGGTCCGGCGATCGTCCCGGCGCATCAGCACCGCGATCAGGCCGCGCACCCATCGCTGGTCCATCACCGCGTCCTGGGCCATCTCCGCGACCTGGGCCATCACCGCGTCCTGGGCCATCACCGCGGTTTGGTCCGTCGCTCAACGCGGGGGCGGAGCCTCTGCCCGGTCGCTCCCGGCGATCGGGACCATCGCCACGTCCCGGTCCGTCGCCACGCGCAGGCCCGTCACCGCGTCCGGGGCCGTCACCTCCGACCAGTCCATCGCCGCGACCTGGGCCGCGTCCCGACCGATCGGGTCGATCGTTATCCGAGCGGTCCTGCGGCCCTCGCCCGTGCGACGAAGGCGGCAGTCGGAATCGGTTGTCGCTTAAGTTCGCCTCGCGTGAAGGTCGCTCGCGACC
>CALELC010000031.1 GCA_937904535.1 uncultured Planctomycetaceae bacterium | reverse complement strand
GCGAGAGGCCGCGAGGGAACGAACTCGGCCTGGCGTCCAGCCCTCGATCAAATCAACGCCATGGCGCATGCCGTGTGGTCATCGCGCCGGCTGCGAACTCATAGGGTCAGGATTCCTGGCGGGCTGGGCTGGTGAGTTCTTCGGCGAGTTGCCGAGCACCTTTGAGGTCAAGTTTCCCGGTTCCCAGCACGGGCACCGCGGCGACTTCAAAGAAGCTATCCGGCGAGGGGATGAACAGGTTGGGCAGGCCGGCCGCCGACAGCGCCGCGCGCATTTCGTCGACCGTTTTGGTCGTTAGCAAATGCAACACGACCAGCCGCTCCCCACGCTTTTCATCGGGTACCGCAGTCACGCACACGCGCACTTGGTCGTCCTGATCGCCTTCGCACAGGAACTTGCACAGCACTTCCTCGACACGGATGTGCGGCACCATCTCGCCGCCGATCTTCGAAAACCGGCTCAGTCGACCGGTAATGTGCAAGAACCCTGCATCATCGACATGGGCGACGTCGCCCGTCACGTACCAGCCATCCCGAATCGCCTTGGCGGTCGCTTCGGGTTGACCGAGGTAGCCCCGCATCACGTTCGGACCGGTTACCAGCAGCATGCCGTCTTCGCCGGCGCCGAGTTCCACCGACTCGTCATCGGTCGAGACAATCCTCGAGGCGACGCCAGGCACAGGGCGTCCGACCGAACCTTCACAGCGGTCGGCCTGAAATTTCGTCACCGACCGCGTGGGCGGAATGTTGACGCTCACCAACGGACTCAGTTCGGTGGTGCCGTAGCCTTCTACGGGACGCACACCAAATCGATTCTCGAACGCTTCGAATAGGTCGGGCGGCATCTTTTCGGCGCCGACGACCACGACCTCGAGTTTGCTGAACTGCTCGGGTTCGACTTTGCGCAAGTATCCGCGCAAAAAGGTGGGTGTCCCCAGTAGCACTGTCGCACTGTATTTTTCGGCCAGCTTTCCGATCTGGCGGGCTTCCAACGGGTTGTAGTGGTAGACGCCGGCAGGGCCGAGCGTCATCACGCCCCAGAACGTGACCGAGTAGCCGAAGGAATGGAAGAACGGCAGGATGCCGATCACCACGTCATCGCGCGTTAGCCGTATCGCCCGCCGAATCGCTTCGACGTTGTGGCTGATGTTGGCATGTGTGAGCATCACGCCCTTGGGCTGGCCGGTGGAGCCGCTGGTAAAGATCAGCGTCAACAGATCATCAGGCTGTACCCGATGCAGCCTCAACACGCGGTCCAGCAAAAACGCCGGCAACAGCACGGCTTGGACGAATGCGATCGCCTTGTCGCCTGTGCTGACTTTGTCCTTCAAACTTTCCAGCGTGATCACGTTGGCGTCGAGCTCGAAGTTCAATTTTTCAAGGAACTTAGCGCTCGATAGCACGGTCTTGATGTTGGCCTGGGCGATGCACTGATTGAGCACGTCCGAGGTAACGGTGTAGTTGAGATTCGCCGTCACGCGGCGATCCAGGGCGAGTGCTACGTTGGTCACCACACTGGCAACCGCTGGCGGTAAGAGGATCCCGACGGTCGAGTCGTGCGGGCCGAGCACTTCGCGGCGCAGCATCCGGCGCAGTGCCAGCGAGCGGATCAGCATCGAGCGTCCGGTCAATTCGGCGCCGCTGGAATCGGCGGCCTTCAGCCGACGGGCGTCTTGTCGCCAGACGCGAATGACCTGTCGCGACAGAACCGTATATTGCTCGCGGCGCTGCATCGCTGCGACGGCGCTGAGGTGCAACACGCGACTGCGAAGGCGATCGAGCGAAGTGCCGGCTGGCAAGGGTTTGTCGATGTACAGCGTCAACTGCCGACGCGGTGGCCAAGGAAACTTGCGGAAAAACCGTCCGCCGGAAAAGCTGAAAATGCTGCCCCACATGCCGTCGAGGTAAACCGGCACCATGACGGCATCGGTACCTTTGATGATCTTGCCGACTCCCGGTTTGAACCCGAGCACATGGCCGGTGCGGCTGAGCGTCCCCTCGGGGAAAATGCCGACGACCTCGCCTGCCTGCAGCGACTCGCGGGCGGTCTTGAGCGCTCGACCGATCGATTTGGGATTGGCGTGCATCAGAATCGTGTCAAATGCGCCGGCAATCCACTGCAGCGCTGGGCCGCCGAAGTTTGCGCCGTCAACCACAAAGCGCACGTTTCGCGGCAGCATCCACAGGATCAAGATCCCGTCGATCCAAGACACGTGATTGCTGAGCACCACCACGCCGCCGGTGCGAGGAAAATTCTCCAAGCCGATGACCCGTTTGCGATACAAGACGGTCAGCAGCGGCCGGAAAATCGCTCGCACGAACAGTCGCCGGTTGAGCACCGCCAACAGGGTCATCGCCACGCTCACGACGACGATCACGGCGGCGACGCTCAGAATCACTTGAGGAGTTGTCATGGGCTTGGCGAGGTCAGTTGAGAAATCAATTGATCGAGTTCCAGCCGCAGCCTGGGAATAATCTCATCATAAGTAAACGCCCCGACGACTTCGGTACCGCGTTTGAGATTGACGCGAGTCGGGCCGCACCACAGACCCAAATCAGCGTCGTCGGTTTCACCGGGACCATTGACCCGGCAGCCCATCACGGCGATCGTCAGATCATAACGTCGGGCATATTCCGTCATTTCCTTGACTTGTTGTGCCAGTTCCACGAAGGCTTCGTTTTCGACGCGCGAGCAGCTGGGGCAGCTGATGATGTTCAGCCCGCTTTCTTGCAGGCGCACGACCGAGCGCACGCGACCGGCGGCAATGTCGTCCAGAATCTGCTGACCTGCGGCGATCTCTTCAGGCTTGCGTGGATTGGGGACCGTGAGCGAAACCCGCACGGTGTCGCCGATGCCCGCCGAGATCAGTTGCTCAAAGGCGATCCGAGTTTTGACGATGCCATCGGGCGGCAAACCTGCTTCGGTGACCCCTAAGTGCAAGGGGATGTCCGGACGCAGGGCTGCGAAGCGGCGGTTGACTTCGATCACCTTCGCCGGATCGCTGTCCTTGAGGGAAACGCAAAACCGCGTGAAGCCGAGCGACTCGACGAACTCACAGTGCTCCAGGGCACTTTGCAGCATCGGGGTGATTGAGTCAGCCGGATCGTACTGGGCCTTTTTGGCCGGATCGACGCTGCCGCAGTTGACCCCGATCCGCAGCGCGCAATCGTGCTCGACCGCCTGTTCGACAATGAATCGCACCTTGTCTTGCCAGGGGCGATCCTTTTGGTGGTGGTACAGGTGTCCGGGGTTGTAGCGAATCTTGTCGACGTGCGGTGCGACTTTTTCGGCCAAGCGGAAGTTCTCTTGCAGGTCGACGGCCAGATTGGCGGTGGTGCCGCGGCGGATTTCGGCCAGCGCTTCGGCATCTTTGTCGCTGTCGACTGCGATCCGCACGACCCCGGCTCCGGCAGCACGGAGCGCTTCGGCCTGAGCGATCGTGGCGGCGGTGTCCTGAGTCTTGGTCGCGGTCATACTTTGCACCGCGATCGGGTGACCGGCCCCGATGGTGATGTTGCCGATCGTCACGGGACGGGTCGGGTTTCGTTTAGCGGTCATGCGAAGTCGGTAGATCCGATGGGAAAGGGCGAGGAGTGGTGACGCCTGGTAACCGGCTACACGTCGTAGCCGGGCGTCCGGTTGGGCGGCTCACCCGTGGCGAGCTCTCCATTCAACTGTGATCGTTTTCGCTCAGTTAACCAGCATCGCGGCTGCCTGGGTCACCAAGGGATGCAGCTCCCGATAGCTGCCCAGGATCAATTCGGTTCGCGGCGGCGACAGGCCGCGGTTCGGTAACTGATTGATCAGCGGCGTCAACTGGTTCCACCGCTGGACCAGCAGTTTGGCGGTGGCTGCTGTTGTCAGCTCGTCTGCCTGCTGTCCGACTTGGCGATGGAGGTCTTTGGCGGACTGGTAAAACTCATCGGCGGCCGTACCGAGCGAATTGCCAAATGTAACCGGTTCCATCAAGCGTTTCATCCGCTGAACATCGCCGCTGAACAATTCGGCGGAAGATTCCAAAGCGACTGCGATCTTCAGCAGTTCGGCATGGTTCCGCCACGAGCCGGTACCGAGCAGGTCGCGAATCGCGCTAAAGTGCGTGTTGACCTGAGCGAGTGAGGTTTGCACACCGCTGCGCGAATCAACCGAGGACATCAGCCGGCGTCCGTCGTTCCAGCTCCGATCCATTTCGACGAACAGGCTTTGAGCCGTTGGCGATGGGCCGCTGCGCTGGATTTCGGTAGCGAGCCGCCGAGCTCGTTCCGACAGCGCGCGGCAGGTCTCGACAAACCGAAATTGATCGACCGTGAGCTGCGCGGCTCCCCAGCGATTGACCTGATCGGCCAGCGCGGTGAGTTCCGTAGGCAGCCGCTGGGTCAAGAACGCGAGCTCCGTGCGGTCCGGGGCCGGCTGAATGCGCAGTGTGGAGTACACTTCCTCACCTTGCCGGCGGATCGACTCGAGCCGGCGGTGAATGTGTGGGTCATTGAGTTGATGGAGCGACTGCGCGTAGCCACGCCACACCTGCACGAACTCGGTGAAACGCGACACGATTTCGTCGAACTCCGCGCTCTCCATGCGATACGATTCCTGCCGCAACCGTTCCCGCAGCAGTCGTCCTTGGCTGAGCAGTGCCTCGGACTGCGCCGAGTAGCCTTCGACCAGCCGGATGTCGTCGAACAGGGCGTCCATGAACGTCAGAGTGACGATCATCAAATCGCGCAGCCGCACACGATCGATCGGTGGTGAGATCCCGAGCTGGCGATCGATGTTGCGAAAAATGGTGTCGATCTGGCCAAGTTCCGCGGTCACCGAGGGCGGAATGCCACCTCCGGCACGCAGCCGAAACGAGGCGTCACGCCAGCGGGTGTCGAGCTCTTGATAGGCGGCGGCGACCGACTCATAGGACTCACCGCTGCGGGTGCGGCGGACCAAGTCGTCGCACTGGTCCTCGAGCTGATACAGCCGGCCGATGACTTCTCGAACCGCCGGGACCGAGGCGTTTTGCTGCAACTGTGGGGTGAGCTGACGGAGCTTGGTGTTCACCTGGCCGAGCGAATCGACGAACCAATTCGCCGATTGGGCGTGACTGACGTCAGCAGCACCCACAGCGGTGAGCAGCAGCAGCAGGAGCATCATCCCCAGGGAACGCAGCAAAACGGGCGGACGAGCGGTGACAAGAGGCAGCAGCATGACAAGCAATCCCCAGAGCGGTGCTGAGTGAGTCGGACGGGTGGCAATTGTGCTGAAATAGCCAAAATTTAGCGAGTCCGGTTTTGACCCGTCTGCCGCCTGGGGAGCCGACCGTCGGCAGTGCTCCTATCCCGTGGCCCATTCAGCCAGTGGCGGTTGCAGCACGGTCGCCAAGCGGCGTTCGGAAGAAAAGTAGAGCAACGCCGCCGAAAATGCCCTGAAACCGGATCAGCTCGCGGCATAGCAATCGGGCGGCGTCACCACAGTGCCGCTGATGATGGTTTGCACCACGGGGAAGCGGCGCGGCAGCGGTGTGCTGGTCCTGAGCGCTGTCGATGAGGAGTTGCCCGCAGCGGCG
>CALELC010000030.1 GCA_937904535.1 uncultured Planctomycetaceae bacterium | reverse complement strand
GAAGGCTTGGCCAAGGCGACCCGCAACGAACGCTTCGCCTACGACGCCTACCGCCGGCTGATCACATGTTCGGCGACGTCGTGATGGGCATGGAACACCACACGTTCGAAGAAGCGTTCGACAAGATCAAAGCTCAGTACAAAGTCACCGAAGACACCGACGTTCCGGCTGAAGGGCTGAAGCTGCTGTGCGAAGAGTACAAGGCAGCCGTCAAGAAGCACACCGGCCAGGAGTTCCCCCAAGATCCGGTCAAGCAACTGCAGTTGGCGATCGAAGCCGTGTTCGGCTCGTGGATGACCGCCCGCGCCGTGCGTTACCGCGAGATCGAAGGCATCCGTGGCCTGCTCGGCACCGCCGTCAACGTCCAGTCGATGGTCTACGGCAACATGGGTGACGATTCGGGCACCGGCGTGGCCTTCACCCGCAACCCGAACACCGGCGAAAACAAGTTCTTTGGCGAGTTCCTGATCAACGCTCAAGGCGAAGACGTGGTGGCGGGGATCCGCACGCCGCAGCCGGTCGCCGAGATGCCGAAGTGGAACAAGCTGATTCACAAAGAGCTGCTCGATGTGAAGAAGATCTTGGAAGATCACTACACCGATATGCAGGACATCGAGTTCACGATCGAGCGTGGCAAGTTGTTCATGCTGCAAACCCGTACCGGCAAGCGGACCGGTGTCGCCGCGGTGCGAATCGCCTGCGACATGGTTAAGGAGAACCTGATCGACGAGAAGACCGCTGTGATGCGGGTGCCGGCCAACGACCTGACGCAGTTGCTGCTGCCGAGCTTCAAGCCGACCGCACGCAACGCCGCCGACGTGCTCGCTCGCGGCCTGCCGGCTTCGCCCGGTGCGGCTGTCGGCAAGCTCGCCTTCAGCGCCGTGGAAGCCAAAGAGCGCTCCGACGCCGGTGAAGCGGTGATCCTGGTGCGCCGCGAAACCAGCCCCGAAGACGTCGACGGCATGCACTGCTCGGCAGGGATTTTGACCAGCACCGGCGGCATGACCAGCCACGCTGCGGTGGTTGCTCGCGGTTGGGGCAAGTGCTGCGTCGCCGGAGCCGGCGAAGTGCAGATCGATGAGAAGGCCGGCAAGGCGACCATCAAGGGCCGCGTGTTCACTGCCAAGGACACGATCAGCATCGACGGCACCACCGGTGAAGTGATGCTCGGAGCGATTGAAACCCAAGAACCCAAGCTGTCGGGCGACTTCGCCAAGCTGATGCAGTGGGCCGACCAGTTCCGCCGCCTGCAGGTCCGCACCAATGCCGATTCGCCGGCTGACAGCAAGCGCGCCCGCGAGTTCGGCGCCCAAGGTATCGGCCTCTGCCGCACCGAGCACATGTTCTTCGAGAAAGACCGGATCGGTCACATGCGGGCGATGATCATCGCCAACACCGAAGAAGAACGCCGAGCGGCGCTGAAGAACCTGCTGCCGTTCCAGCGCAAGGACTTCGAAGGCATCTTCAAGGCGATGGCCGGTCTGCCCGTGACCATCCGCCTGCTGGATCCACCGCTGCACGAGTTCTTGCCGCACGATGCCGCCGCTCAAAAGGAACTGGCGGTCGATCTGGGCGTCAAGGCGAGCGAAATCAAGGCTCGGACCCAGGCCCTGCACGAGCACAACCCGATGCTCGGTCACCGCGGCTGCCGGTTGAGCGTCACCTATCCCGAAATCCTCGAAATGCAGGTTCGGGCGATCGTTGAAGCCGCGATCAACTGCACCAAGAAGGGGATCGACGCGAAGGCCGAGATCATGATCCCGCTGATCGGTACCGCAGCCGAACTGAAGTTGCTGCGGAGCAAGACCGAAGAGACGATCGAAGCGGTCAAGAAGGACAAGAAGTTCACCGACAAGCTCGACATCCTGATCGGCACGATGATCGAAATCCCGCGTGCTGCTCTGACCGCAGATCAAGTCGCCGAGTACGCCGACTTCTTCTCGTTCGGCACCAACGACTTGACCCAGATGACGTTCGGCTACAGCCGCGACGACATCAACGGCTTCCTGCCGCACTACCTCGCGCAGGACCTGTTGCACGTCGACCCGTTCCAGTCGCTGGACGTGACCGGCGTTGGCCAATTGGTGGAAATGGGCGTGAACAAGGGCCGCAGCGTCAAAGACAAGCTCAAGGTCGGGATCTGTGGCGAACACGGCGGCGATCCTGCCTCGATCGCGTTCTGCCACTCGGTCGGCTTGGATTACGTCAGTTGCAGCCCGTTCCGCGTGCCAATCGCTCGCTTGGCCGCCGCTCAGGCAGCGATTCAGTCTGAAGCCGCGGCTGCGAAGTCGTAGTCATTCAGTCGTCAAACTCTGCCCCGCTGACTCGATCAGCGGGGCATGACCACTCCTTGATCGACTGAGATTTCGGAGAAAGATGATCACGACCATGCCGATGGTCGTGATCTTTTCATATCGAGGCTACCCACCTACTCCGAGCGGAGTCACCGATGAGCGATATCCACAGCCAATACAACGCGGTTGAAAAACTGATCGATGAAGAACGGTTTTCCGAAGCGATCGAAGGCCTCCAAGCGATCGTCGCTCAGGACGACACGTTCGTGCTGGCGCACCTAGCGCTCGCTAGGGTCTACACCAAAACCGGCCAACATGCCGAGGCGGTGGCGCATGGCGAGAAGGCTTGCGAACTGGAGCCGACCGATCCGTTCAACTTCACCGCCTTGAGCGTCACGTACCAGCGAGCTTGGGCTGGCACCCAAGACCAGCAGTACATTACCAAAGCCGAAGATGCGATGGCCCGGGCGCGTCAGGTCCAGCAGTTGTAAGCCACCTCTTTCACAACCTCTCACGGCCCTACCGATGGCATCGTTCTTTCAGCCTGTTCGCGTTCGTATCCTCAGCGCCTTGGCGGCAGCCGGCGCTGTGCTGCCGACCTCAACCGCGCTGGCTCACCCCGGCCACGGTGTGACTCCCGACGGCGATTCCGCCGCGCATTACTTGCTCGAACCGGTGCACGGGCTTGGCTTGGTCGTGGGCCTGTTTGGGGTGATCGCCTGCCTGTGGCTGGTACGAACGCATCTCAAAGGCGGCGTCGCACAAAACTAGCGGCTGGTTACGCTCGTCGTCATGCGTGGGCACGTATCGTAGGCCCTCAGTCGATTGACCGCCTCGATGGGCGTTCTCGGCGTTTCCGAACGCTCCTCGCGGATCAGCAGAATCCCGGCAGGTCGCAGGCTTGGCTTCGGCACAACGCCTGATGGGGCGGGAGCCAGGATCGACGTCAGCCCTGCAAGACCGGCCGACGTGTCACTTCGCGCCGACAATCAAGAACGTCGGATTCATCGCTTCGAGCCGCATCCGGTCGAGCTGGTACTGCCCGCGAGAGATATTGATCATTCGCACATCGACTTGCAGCCCTTGAGCATCGAGCGTCTTCTGGACCTCGACCAAGTTCTCGAGCGACGACACGTTGATCACGATCCGGCCACCCTTCACCAGCCGCTGCAACGCTTGGCCGACGAGTGCCGGGACCATCCGGCCGCTGCCACCGACAAAGATCGCGTCGGGATCGGGCAGTTCGGCCCAGGCCTGAGGCGCTTGACCGTGAATGGGAATCAAAGAGGGACAATCGAACGCCGCGGCGTTTTCGATCATCAGTCCGTAGTCTTCGGCATCCATCTCGATGCCATAGACCTGACCCTGATTGGCAATTCGCGCGGCCTCAATCGCCAGTGAACCACTGCCCGCGCCGACGTCCCAAACAACGCTCTTAGGCGTCAGATCGAGTTCGGCCAGGGCGATGCAGCGAACCTCGCTCGGCGTCAGCAGCCCACGCTTGGGCCGCGACTGCAAAAAGGCGTCATCTGGATTGCCGAACAAACGCGTCGCCCGACCATCGCTCGGTCGATCGGCTCGACCGACTTTGCGCACCAGCACCATCACGTTGAGCGGACTGAAACTGTGGCTGGCAATCGTCTTTAAATCGCCATGCGTCACGGTCTCGGCGGGCGTCCCGAGATTCTCACAGACGTAGGCGGTGAAGTAATCGATCCGCCGATCCAGCAGCGCCGCGGCAACCACCGCTGGCGAAATCGATTCGGTCGTGAACAACCCGACTCGTTCCGCCGTGCGGATGCTGTCGACCACTCGGTCCAGCGGCTGGGTCGCCAGGTTTGTCAGGTACGCGTCGTCCCAGCTTTCCTTGACCCGCGCGAACGCCAACTGCATGCTGCTGACGTGCGGGATGACCTCAAACCGCTCCTTGCCGAGTTTGTCTGCCAAATAGCGAGCGATGCCATAGAACAGCGGATCGCCGCCGGTCAGCAGCACGAGCCGGCGAGTGCCCTGCTGCTCGATTGTCTGCAACAGTTCATCCAGCCCACCGCTGACCACAACGAACTCCGCTCCGGTGGTCAGTTCGCTGGCGAGCCGGTCGATCATCGAGCGATTGCCGATCAGCACCTCGGCTGCATCGATCGCGTTCCGCGCATGCCGAGTCAGGCCTTCAAGCCCGTCGTCTCCAATCCCAACAATATTGATTTTGGCTGACAAAGAAGCACCACCCCAAGACCGATTTCGAAGCGACCGATTTCGAAGCGACTGACTAGCAGCCGCATGATCGCCTTCCAATCGTCGATCTTCTGCGTCGCGCTGTCCAGAGGGCCGAACCTACTTCCCACCGAGTCGGTAGAGCACTTCGCGGCTGCGCAGCAGCAGGTCCGAACCGACCGGCGCCAGACTGGCCACGGTGTTGCGCACCTCGTCGTCCAGTTCATTGGTCGCCACGATCTGCGGCCGCTCAGCCGACAGCGGACCGACGACAAAGGTGACTGAATCTTCCCGAGTTAGGTACAAGTGATCACCGGCCAGCAGCGGCGAACTGCTGTAGGTGGCACGGTTTCGGGGCAGCGCGACTTCCCATAACGTTTCGCCGGTTTCGGCATTCAGCGCGGTCACCGTTCCCTTGTCGCCACAGACATAGATTCTGCCGTTGTGGCTGACCGGCGTGGGCACGTCGCTGCCGATGTCATCGCGGAACCAGGCAATCGCCTTTTCCTGTTCGCCAGCTAGGAGCGCCGACAATTTCACACCGGTGAGCGTCTCCCCGCGGGCATAGGGACACACAATGATGTCACCACTGACCACCGGTGAGGCGATCGAGCGGAAGAACCGCTGGCCGGTCGGATTGAAGCCGCCGAGCCGCGCCAACTCGCTGCCATCCGCTTCGCTGTGCAAGGTCAAATGATCAGCCCCCATCACGGCAATCGCTCGGGTCTCGCCAATCGTGACGGCGACGGGCGTGGTGTAGGCCTGCGCCGATTCTTCGGGGGCATCGGTCATCCGCTCGGTCCGCCAGAGCAACTGGCCGTTGCGTTTGTCAAACGCCGCCAGAAAGCTCGGACCACTGTGCATCACCGCCACGATCACGGCGGTTTCGGTCAAGATCGGTGACGTTCCCAGGTCCCACCACAGCGTGTCTTCGCCGTAGGCGTCCTGCAAATTCTTCTGCCAACGCACGTTGCCTTCGGTATCCACGCAGCCCAGGTCGCCCGAGCGGAAGTAGGCAAAAGTGAGCACTCCGTCGGTCACCGGCGACGGATTCGCGCCGCTGCCCTTGCGGTGCTTCGCGCCGCGATCGGTGCCGAGTTTGGTGGACCAGAGTGTCGATCCGGTTTCCGTATCGATGCACAGCAACCGGTTTTGACCGTCCACTCCGGTGGTCAGCATGGCGCGATTCCCCACGACCACCGGTGTGCTGCTGCCGGAGCCCGGAATTTTCATCCGCCACAGAATCCCCTCGGAATCCGACCACTGCTGCGGAAATCCCTCGCCGCTGGCAACACCGTTTTGATCGTCACCACGCCAATGCAGCCACTGCTCCGCTGCCGCAATCGGGCTGAGCAAACAGGCCGACACCACCAGGGCTCCCCAGTTGCGAACAAGACGTTTGGCCGCCGAGCGTTGTCTCAGGTGGCTTGGTCGCGGAAAACGGGACTGGCGGTGGGACATGATCACATCCTTAGGCACTGAGGGTGGGAGTGTTCGGCGGGGGTGCGCGTTTGCAGCCGCCGTTGCCGCAAGCGTCTGCTGCCGCAACGGGCTTCACCGGAGCCGGGCGGTGGATGCGGGGACCGTCCGTCCCGGCTGCACGGCAACACGTCTAACAGCGTATACTTTACCGTCTCTGATCGCACCTGTGGGGACCGCTCGCATGCCATTGCATTACCTCCAGTCGCTCTTGGGCTGGATCACCAACTCGATCGCCACCTCGCAGGCCAGACTTGCCAGTTGGTTCGCAGGGTCGGCCACGGGTGCGCCGCTAGCCGCCGGCTTGCTGCTGTCTGCCATCGCCGCTGCGCTCCCTGCTCAGGCCGCTGACCAATCACCAACTGTGGGGCAGACTCAGGACCAAGACAGCCAGTTCCGCAATGCCGAACCGACGGATCTGCGGATGCGACTCGGCAGCGGCACGTTTGATCAACGTCAACAGGCGATGTGGGAATTGTGGCGGGACCGTGGCCAACGCGAGGCCGTGGCCAACGCGACACGCGATCCCGATCCCGAAGTCTCCAGCCGAGCGCAGTGGATTTTGGACCGCTGGCGACGCGGAATCCTGGCAGAGACACCGATCGAACTGGCGCGGCAATTGGAGGCGGCGAGCCACTCGGATTCGCTGCAACGATTGCTCGACTTGGGCTTGTTCAGCGGTGCACGCGTCGCGATCGAAGAAGCCGTTCAGGCCGGTGATCAGGCAACACTTGGACGCGCTCAGGCCGTGATTGAGCGGGCGTTCGTGTTCTATATCCGCTCGGCCGACCAGCAGGGCCAACTGCAAGAGTTCGCGGCACTCGTCGATCGCCTGGCGACCACAACTGAAATGACGATCTGCCGCGATCAACTTTGGCAGCGGCTCGAACGGGAGCCTCCGGAACAGGTCTCGCCGCCTACCCCCGGTATCACGCCGCTGGAGCGTCAGCGGACCCGCGTGATTGCGCTGGCGGTCGACGGCCAGCTCGATGCAGCCAGCGAACTTGCTCGCACCGCTGACGATCCAGAATTGCTACGAGTCTGCCAGTTGCTACGCGGCGACTGGGAAGGCCTGGCCGAGACTCAATCGGCAGCTGCCGCCAAGGTCGCTGAGGGCACTCCTGATAGCGATCGGCACTGGGCGTACACTCTGGTCGCTGCGGCACGGAGCGGCAACGAAGAGCTGCGCCAACGGGCGATTGCGGCACTGGCGAAGCGAGCCAGCGACGAAGAAGCGGATGCTGCCGACGATCCATTTGTGCGGCTGCGGTGGCAAGTATTGGCCATGCACGGTGAGATCGATGCGGCGGTCGAAATCCTCGCCTCCGCTCAGCCGCTGGTCGCGGCCGAACTGCTAGCGCAAGCCGGTCGCCTCAGCGCAGCGATGGAACTGGCAGGTTTTGCCCCCGATGAAATTGACACTCAGCTCGCCCACTGGATCGCTGCGGCGCGGGCGGCCTCGATGCAGTGGCCAGCCACCCAGTTTCGCGACATCCCCGCCCCTGTTGAGGAACTGACGACCAAGGCGCGGCTGCTGTTCTTGGCGGGTCGGCGCGAGGCGGCCTGGGAACTGTTGGCGGGCGTCGTTCAGAAGTCGAGCGATGAAGTCGAAACTCCGGGGCTCGCATTAGCTCGCGCGATGGTCCTGCAGACACTGATCCGGCTCAATCGTACGGATTGGTTGCTCGAAATGCTGCTCGAAGAATCGGCGACTTCGCTGTCAGGCACCGGCCGCCATTTTCTGGCCCGGAGCCTCGATGTGCAGCCGGAGACCCTGGATGCACTGGTGATGGCGCTCGGACAACTGCGGCCGGGCGCTAACGGCCAAGCATTGCAAGGCGCTGTCGATCTGCTCAGCGGCCAGGTCCCAGCCCGGTTCAATCCCCAAACCGATTACCAGCGACTATTCGACCTGCTAATCGGCAGTCCTCCGGCGACCGTCAGCCGCGCGGATCAGTGGGCCGTGGCCCGCGAGACTCCGAAGCTGAACCTCGAGATCGCCAAGCTGTTTGCGATCCATGGCCAGACGGAACTTGCACGTGGCTCGTTGGTCCAAATGGTCAGCCGCGGCGAATCCGAAGCCTTATTGGAAATTGCTCAGTCCGAGTTGCAGGCAGGGCACGTGCAGTCAGCACGAAATGTGTACGCTGCCGCCTGGCATCGGATCGATCAACAGCGTCAGGACCCGGCGCGGCTCAATCGCGCCGAAGATGACGCCCTGACCGCGATGAAAGCGATCCTCGGCGAAGCGATCGCGGCGGCTCGGCTCGGTGATCACGAGGGTGCCGCTGAGTTGTGGCGGTTGATCGACCTGATGACCTGCACCCCCTCGGCCAAACTCCGCGACCTGTTTGGCTCACA
>CALELC010000029.1 GCA_937904535.1 uncultured Planctomycetaceae bacterium | reverse complement strand
AGAGAATGATCCAACGGGTCGAACGAATCGCTCGAGCCGTTGAAACCAACGAATCAGCTCGCTGAGTGTAATCTCACGAGCCATGACCCGCTGATCGTGGTGCGTGTCGGGCAAGCGGTCGCCAGCGAATTACCACCGCCCAATTCCGCGGTCAGCGCCGATAATTTGTTCCGCATCGGTGCTGATCCCGTAAGGCAGATTGGGCTGATTCAGCTCCAGAAAAACGGTGAACTTGTGGTGCAGCGCGTCGCTGTACACGACCGGAGCGCGGGTGATTCTCAGGAAGTGCACCGGCTTGGCGTTCCAACGGCGTGTGTAGACGCCGGCGTCGAGTGTCGGTTCCGCCTGCAAGCCATAGTGTTGGGTCATGGTCTCGACCACGCGGCTGACGTCACCTGTGAACGCGTGCAGCATCACCCGTTGGAGTTTTCCGGAAAAATCAAAGTAGTAGGTGAGGGTGCCGGCCAAGTCGCTCGGGCCGATTCCGGTTACGACGGGAACCCGTAGTCCTTCGAGTTCCGTCGCCGCCAAGACGGTGGTGACCCGTGAGAAGCGCGCGGTCACCCAGTCCGGTGTGATGTCAAATCGCAACACTTCGCGGAGGTCATGGATCGGTCCGCCGACCAGCGAACCGGCGGAAGTCATCGCTGCCAGGGTGGAGGGAGACAAAACCGCTCCCTCGGTGTCTTCACTGAGAGCGGTGCCTGGAGTGCGCGAAGAGACTGTCGCACCGATCGATTTCTCTGCCGGCACCCGCGGTACGTTGACCACGAGCGGCGTGGAACTGTAGCGATAGCGGTCGATACTCTTTTCCCAAATCCGTTCGAGTTCTCGCTGCGACGGCACACTATCGCCGTCACTATGCACGACTGCGGGTTGACTCTCTTCGCTCACCGCTGGTGGCGGAGCCGGAGTTTCGGCCGACGCCGTGCGCGCAGTTACTGATTGCACGGCTGACCGGCCCAAATCGGTTTCCGTGGCGGCATACGGAACGCCAACGGCAGCAGCAAGCAAAGCGAGAGTGTGAGAAGTTCGCATCATGAGCAGACGTCCGCTGTGGGAGGCAAAACGGACCTGACGGAGCAGGAGGCTGCGGCCATCTAAACCGGCCGCCATCAGGCTCCATCGTCATCATTTCGATGAAACTTGGACCATCTTGCCCGCTGCCACGCAACCGCCAACAACCGCAAAACCGGAGCTGCTAGGGATCAGCGGCTGGCTTTTCGAGCCAGAGCAACACACCTGCTGCGGGACCCTGGGGGGATTGGCTACGGGTCGGGCTGGTCCGAACCATGAATCGTCGCCGCATCAAAATCACCTGCTCGTCGGGCAAGAACTCCTGCTGCCGATCAAAGTGGCCTCCACCGGATGAACCGTTGTCGCTGTCCCACGATTGCGGCTTGTCGACCGTTAGCACCACCTGGTCATCGTGAAGCACCGTGACTTGCCAACCAGCATCGGTGCGTTTCTTAGCGAGCTCCAGCCGCACTCGCCCCTGGGGGAGCGGCAGTTGACGATCGACTGGAGCGAGACCCTGCTCGTCGACTTCCTCCGTGGCTAAGCACAGTTGGTATTCATTGCTGGGCAGAAAGAGCTCCCATTTCTGCTCGTCAAACCACATGGCCGGCAGCTTAATCACACTGATGCGACTGGGATCAGCTACCGTCAACTCGGCGGCGATTGCTCGCATGCTCGGCAGCCGCGCCTGCAACTGCTCGATCGAACGCCGATTGAGGGAGTGCGTTCCCCAGACCGCAACGAGCGCGGTAAGCAACAAAATTCCACGCACACCGAACTGCAGTCGTGACCGCTGGTGTGGGCCGACAGCAGGCGCAGCGGCGGGGACGGGCTCGGTAAGCATACGCGACGTTCCAGGGGGAATCGAAGACGGCGGGATGAAAACAGAGAAGTCCCATCACGGATTGCTGCGGCTCAGTCCGAGATGAACAGCAAAGTACTCGGGAACAAACTCGGACGAAGCATGCGGCGATAGGAGTTCCCTCATTTCCGCTTGTAAGTCGTCCGGTACGGTGATCCGCAGGAGTGTCGCAGAGTCGGTCGGTTCGAGCGAAACAGCACCCTCGGAACCGAGCTGCTCGATCTGAAAGCGTTCCCAGTGCTGTTGGATGAACTGGGCAACCTCGCCGGAGCCGCGGCTCCCTAAGTGGCTGCCCGAGCCATAGTGCCCGTAAACCTGCAGATGACCGCTGTCCGACATGCGGAACCTCACACGCGCAACGAACTCAGCGGAGTCCGGCCGGTTGCTCGAACTCGAACCGCCCTGATGACGAACGCGGAAGTGGTGATTTGCGGGCAGATAAACTCGCCATGCAAAATGCATGGGATCGCCGGTTTCCAAAGCGGATACCCAGACCTTCGTCGTATCGGAAATCGCTAGTTCACCGACCTTGCGCACCAGCCGCTGGTATTCCGTCCGCAGTTCACTCCGCTCGCGCCCCGATTGCACCGCCCGGATAGCACCAACCAGAATGGCGATGCCGACGAGGCACTCGACCGCCAAGCCAAACCGCAAGCGGCTTGGCCGTTTCTCTGTGATGCTCGCGGACGCTGCGGCATGCTCAGCAGACGGGCTATCAGGCAGGTTCATCCGCAATCTTTTCGTTGGGGCAAGGCGAGCAGAGGGACTGACAGGTTACCACCCGCCCGGGCTGCCTTCAATTTCTGCGGCCGCGCCTGACCGTTTCCGGTAAGATGATCATCGATTGTCGCCGTTTCATTCTGAGTCACGATCTCCACTCATGCTGCCTCCTGCCAACTTCAAGCTGCATCAGCCCTACCCTCCTTCGGGCGACCAACCCGAAGCGATTGCCGCCTTGGTCGAAGGTTTCCGCTCCGGCGAACCAGCGCAGGTGCTGCTCGGCGCGACCGGTACCGGCAAGACGTTCACCATGGCCAACGTGATCGCTCAGCTCGGTCGGCCGGCACTCGTTCTCAGTCACAACAAAACACTAGCGGCGCAGCTCTACGGTGAGTTCAAGGAATTCTTCCCTGAGAACGCAGTCCACTATTTTGTCAGTTACTACGACTACTATCAGCCCGAAGCTTACCTGCCGGCTCGAGACGTCTACATCGAGAAAGACTCGTCGATCAATGAGGAAATCGATCGTCTGCGGCTAGCGACTACCAGTTCGCTGGTTAGTCGTCGCGATGTCGTGATCGTCGCTTCGGTCAGCAGTATCTATGGTCTCGGTTCGCCGGATGACTATAAGAAATTGATTGTCAGCATTCATAAAGGGGACACCCTGCGCCGCGACCACTTACTGCTGAAGCTGGTCGATGTGCTGTACGAACGCAACGATATCAATTTTGAACGCGGCAAGTTTCGCGTTCGCGGTGATTCGGTCGAACTCTGGCCGACGTATGAAGAATACGCCTATCGGATTGAACTGTGGGGTGATGAAATCGAGCAGATTTCGATCATCAATCCCACCAGCGGCGAAATCATTCAGGGGCTCGACTACGTCTATATCTATCCGGCCAAGCACTTCGTGATGCCGGAGAATCGCATCCAGCAGGCGATTCGCACGATCCGTGCTGAATTAGAAGAACAGTTGGCATCGTTTCAGTCGCAGGGAAAACTCCTGGAAGCCCAGCGGCTCAGCGCTCGGACGCGGTTTGATCTGGAGATGCTGCAGGAGGTCGGGCACTGTCCAGGGATCGAGAACTACAGCCGCCCACTGTCTGGCAAACCGCCGGGCGCGACGCCGGACACGCTCTATGACTTCTTTCCCGAGGACTTCATCACCTTCATCGACGAATCACACGTCACGGTGTCGCAGATTCGTGCGATGTATGCCGGCGACCGCAGTCGCAAGCTGACGCTCGTTGAGCACGGGTTCCGCCTGCCAAGCGCGCTGGACAACCGCCCGCTGCGGTTCGACGAATGGGAGCAGAAGAACAACCAAATCTGCTACGTTTCCGCCACCCCGGCCGAGTTCGAACTCAGTAAGACTGGCGGCGAGGTGGTGGAGCAGATCATTCGGCCCACTGGACTGCTCGACCCCATCGTCGAAGTCGTGTCAGCCCGCGGGCAGGTCAACCATTTGTTGGAGCAGATCAAGCAGCGGGCAGAGATCGGTGAACGAGTTCTGGTGACAGCACTGACCAAACGCTTGGCCGAAGATCTCGCTACCTTCATGCAGGAACGCAATGTCCGCTGCCGATGGTTGCACAGCGAACTCAACGCGTTCGAACGCGTCGACCTGCTACAAGAACTGCGAACCGGACGTTTCGATTGTCTGATCGGGGTTAACTTGCTCCGCGAAGGCCTGGACTTGCCTGAGGTGTCGTTGGTCGCGATTTTAGATGCCGACAAAGAAGGCTTTCTGCGCAGCGAAACGAGTTTGATTCAGACGATTGGCCGGGCGGCACGAAACGTCAACGCAAAGGTGATTCTGTATGCAGATCGCGTCACCGACTCGATGAAGGCGGCCATCGACGAAACACGCCGGCGGCGTGAGATCCAACGAGCCTATAACGAGAAGCACGGCATCATTCCAACTTCGGTTGTCAAGTCGATGCGGAGCGGGATTGAAGCCGACGCCAGCAAGCACAAACGCGCTGAAGCTGCAGCCAAGTCCACCGGGACAGGCGAGCGGATCACGCTGGAATATGTCAAAGCGCTCGAGCAAGAAATGCTTACGGCCGCGGAAAACCTTGAGTTTGAGCGTGCCGCGGCGATTCGCGATCGTGTGCTGCAGTTGCGGCCGCACATCGGCAAACCGCTGAACGAAATCGAGATCGAGGAGTCGTCGGCCGGCGGAGGAGGTACGGGGCGAGGACGCCGTGGCAAGAAGAAAGCCACCGGCACCCGAGGCAAAGTCCCACGGCCGAAGCAGGTCTAATTCTGCGCTATGCTAAGCGTGACAGCGAAGGCTGAAGAGCCTTGTACACCGGATGTGAGCGTGCTGACCCAATCGACGAGGGTGGCCCAAAACTCAGCATGTGTTCAGCTATCGAAAACACGCGCTGAGTGGGGCGGCCCCTGCGTATCGGGTCCGAATCTATCCGCAATTGAGGAGTGCCCGGTTCCTGGGAACACAAAGTGGAGAGGCTCGGTAGTGACCGGAACCGGCGGGCACTGGAACCTGCGTCGAAGCTCAGTACCTTTTCCCTGAGAACCTATGGCAGGAACCGGTGTAGGGGCGCGATGTGCTAGTCAAGCGGAGCAGGTATCGGCTTTCAAGGTTTGGAGTGGGTTGCATCGCTGGCAGCAGGGAGCGTTTTATAGCGCTGCCGTCTGGTTCGTGATTTCTTGGCCAGCTGCGAGTTGGTGAATGGCGCCGGCTAGGATCGCCCGGGAAAGCACACTCCCCGGGACCGAGAAGCACAGAGCACGCTCGCCACCGCTGGTCGGAACCGACTGAGTCCCAGGTAGCACTGAGCCGCTGTCGGCACTCACGAGCCGGCAAGTTCCGCAAGCGACCTGCGTGGCGCCCAAACCAGCAGAGTGTCGCACCGGGCGCCGGGGCGTCGCAGGTTGGCGGGCCTAATGGCGAGCTTTCTCAACCAGATCAAACTGGCAGTCATCCAGGGCGACGGAAGCACCTTGGTTCATGAACTGGACGGCAACGATCAGCAGGGTTTGTTGGTGCCGACGAACGACTCGTCCTTCAAACCCCGCGAATTGACCGCTGCGGATGCGGACGAGATCGCCCGGCTCCAACCGTTCTTCCGGTGAGAGCGGGGCGCCGGTATGGATCAGCCGTTGGATTTGGCGGAGATCATTGAGGAATTGAGCGGTGTCGTTGACCGGAATCGTGCTCGACACGCAGCCACTACAAACCGCCTCGTGCCGAGCGATGTCGTCGCCGCAGACAAACACGTAGTTAGCAAACAGCGGTAAAAACGACTCACGCACGCGGCCCGCAGGCGACCGGTAGCGGCGCGAGATGATCGGGGCATAGTGGCTGATGCCGGCTTTGGTGAGCGCTCGCATCAATTGCTTTTCTTGCCGTGATCGGGTGTAGCAGGCCCACCACGGCGCATCTGCCGAGACGTCATCGAGCAGATTCGGAGGGAAGCAGTCGGGTTCCGACTTCAAAATGGGCATGCATGCTCCTTACGGCAGAGATCAAGGGCTGGGCGTCATGGGGGCAGTCGTCCTTCATTCGTCCCCGTGGGTGACGCTCGTCCCCTATTACTTCGCCTTTCCACGATTCTGTCAACCGAAAGCGGAATCATTCCGCAGTTGACGAAATCATCGATCAAAGAGTCCGCGCGGTCCAAAAAGAATGACGGGCGTCCGCAACGTGACGGTGGGCTGTCAGCGTTTCCTTCTGTTGGGACGTCTGGCCATCGTGCTGAGCCGGCTGCTGCACATTGGCGTGGGGCGGGCGTGGGGGTGGTCAGGCGGTTGCCGCTGGCGGTGTCTTAGCTGCTACGACCCGATCAGCCGGGCAATTCCGGAAGTTTGTTTCAACTGGTCCTATCCTCGCGGGCGATAAGTAACCCCGGAGGAGCGATGCAACCGCAGCGCTGTTCTACCCGATGAAATTTTTGCGCCACGATTGCCGTTGCAGCCAGGGGGGCCACATGGCGACTCGTTTTCTAAACGACTCATTCGGTATTCGTACCGATAAGTCCTGCAGTTTGCAGGCACATCTACCTGCTCGCCGAGTGCATCGCCGCCGACGCTGGACGCGGTTGCTGTTGCTGGCCGTCACGGTCACATCCGTGACCGTCTCGTCCTCCGGTTGCACATCCATTCGTGCGGCAACCAAGCAATTGTCGCAGCACGAAGCGCTCGATGAATTCATGGTCGACTATCGCAATCGTGCCTGGAGTGCCCGGGCTTGGTTGTGTCGCAAGGATCAGTTCCGCAACCGCCACTATCTGGCCGACTTTGAAGCCGGCTTCCGCGCCGGTTACGAAGATGTCGCGGCCGGCGGTTCGGGCTGCGTTCCGGCGGTATGTCCGCGATCTTACTGGGGTTGGCAGTACCAATCGGCCGACGGCCAGGGCCGGATGAACGCTTGGTTTGAAGGCTACCCACTGGGCGTGCAGGCAGCGGAAGAAGACGGGATTGGGCACTGGAGTCACGTCGCCACGGCGTTCACTTCTCCGCCACCCTGCCAAAACTGTCCGACCGGAGCCGTATTGGCTGTGCCGGCGGTACCGAACCCCGCTCAGCCCAACAACGGCCAACCGCTGGGGCCGACGCTCGCCCCGGAAATCGTTGAACCGGAGCAACTGCCCGTTCCGTTCACGGAGTCCGTGTCCGCGCCTCGAGTGGCTCCGGAACGTTTGGTCGGTCCCGCAACGATCGCGAATTGAGTGCGTGGGCACCGGTGACGGCTCGGCCGGCTCTGGCTGAGCCGCCCTGCTTTCGCTTGTTTCATCCCTTGAACCATGAATCAACCAGCCGGCTGATCTCGAGATTCAGCGGCACACGCTAAAGAGAAGAGATACGATGAGCCACTGTTCTCGCCAACCCAATTGGCCATCGGCACGGCGATGCCGTCGCTCGATGTCGCTTGCCGCAGCAATGGCGACGGTCGTCTTGAGCGGCTGCACGGCTTTGATGCAACCGATCGATGGTGTACCGGCCAATCGTCTCCCGCCCCAGTTCTTTGCCGAACCGAAGAACAATGCGGTGCCGGTCGATATCTCGCTTTTATCGCTAGAGCCTCCTCGCGAATATCAAATCGACAAGGGTGATATCCTTGGCGTGTACATCGAAGGCGTGTTGCCGTTCAATCCGCCAACAGCGACGCCCGAACCGCCTCCGGTCAATTTCCCGGACCGCGATAGCCTGTTGCCGCCGTCATTGGGCTATCCGATTGCGGTTCAAGAGGACGGAACGCTGTCGCTGCCGCTGATCGAGCCGCTGGATGTTCGCGGTTTGACTCTGGACCAGGTGCGTGATCGCATCCGCGAAGCGTACATCGATCAGGAGATTCTGCGACCCGAACGGGCTCGGCCGATTGTGACGCTGATCCAGGAGCGGACTTACAATGTGATCGTTGTCCGGCAAGACGGTGGCGGCAATCGCGTCGGCGGACAGGAACTTCGCGGTGCTACCGACTTCAGCGCCAATGCTTCGTTGGTCAAGCTGCCAGCCTATCAAAACGACATTCTGCACGCCCTGGTGCAGACCGGCGGCCTACCCGGCTTGCTGGCCAAGAACGAGGTCAAGGTGTTGCGTGCACGGGACGCCGACCGTCGCAAACGAGCTGAGTTCATGCGGGAGTTCTATGCCCAGCAGCAGGCTGCGAAGTTGGATCCCTGTGCCTGTGCACCGGAGCTGCCGGATGATCCGTCGGTCCTGCGAATCCCGTTGCGATTGCCCCCGGGAATGGTTCCGAACATCACTCCGGACGATGTGCGGCTCGAAGACGGCGACATCGTGTACATCGAAGCCCGGGAGACGGAAGTGTTCTACACCGGCGGTCTGCTGCCCGGTGGTGAGTGGATGCTGCCGCGTGACTACGACCTCGACGTGCTCGGCGCCATCTCCATGACCGGTGGTGGGCTCGCCAGTGCCCGCCAGGCAAACCAGTCGAACATTTTCGGTAATCGTGGTGGCGGTGCTGTGGTCCCACCGGGAATGCTGTACATCCTGCGTCAAACCCGCTGCAATGGGCAGGTCGCCATTGAAGTGGACTTGACCAAGGCGCTCAACGACCCTCGCCAACGGCCGCTCGTTCAACCGGG
>CALELC010000028.1 GCA_937904535.1 uncultured Planctomycetaceae bacterium | reverse complement strand
TCTTAGCGTCGCGTTTGTCGCATTCGGCCCGCAAATCGGCCTTGAGCTGGCGGTACCGCTTCGTCGCGGCAGCAAAATCTTTCTTTTGAATCGCTGCGACTCGAGTGATTTCTTTCTCGATCTGTTTCTGGAATTCCTGGATGCTCTTCAGGCAAGCTTTAACGTCGGAATCAGATTCAAAATCGCTGATCGACTTGCCCTGATGGCCGTCGTCCTTGCAACGCTGGATTTCCAGCCCGAGTTCCAGACAGCCCTGGTTGCGAACCTGGGATGTCTGTCCCACCGACTGCTCGTATTTCTTGATTTCTTCGGTGGCGGCTGCAATCTGCTTTTTAACTGCAGCAAATTCTGCTTTGTACTTCTCGAGTTCTTTAGCCATGCGTCCAACGGGTGTGAGTAGCCGAGCAACTGTTGCAAGCCGAGCGGCGGATTGCAGTCTCGGCATTGCAGGCTATCACAACGGAGAACTCACCTCAATCACTGGAAATGGGTGTCCCGTTTCTGAGCAGTCGGCTGGTCGCGGATCGGCTTCGTCACGCAGGCGCTACACATGCAGGGCTTCGTAGAGATCAGAGACGGCTTGGTTTCGCTTGGTAAAATCACCGTCGGTCACTTTATCCCATAACTTGGCGAGTTCTTGATATCGATTTTTTCCGTTATCGATCTTCTTCTGCATCCTAATCGCCAAGGTTTCGAGTTCATCAGCAAACACTTTGTTTTGCTTGCTGCCCTCTTTTTTGGCTTTGGCATGGTAATCCATGATCGCCTTATGTAAGGCTGTGGCCGCATCGATGTATTTTGCTACGCGTTTGATGTCGTTTTCGTCTCCGATCGGCTTGCATTTGACGCGGATTTTCTGAAACGCTTCGAGCTTGGAACCAACCGAGGGGCCGCCGAAGACCGCCGCATCAAAGCCGGCAGCGGTGCGTGCCTTTTTTCATTTGTCTTTGGTCAGATCGCTAATCGACTTGGGGAGATAGATTCCCATGCCAGCACCATTTCTGAAAGAGAAGTGACGGAAATCCGAGAGCTGCTTCGCTGGCGAGCGCTCGCCAGGTGGCACTACGGAAAGGCGCTGTCGGGCGGATTTTTGACACCAAGTGGGGGTGTTGTTGATGTCTTTATCTGACCGCATCGGATTTCCACTGTGCCGGAAGCCCGCCGGTACCGCGACCGCTCGTGCAAGCGGCACGTTCATCGGCGATGGATCCTGTACTGAAGCTCACCTTGTGGAAGAGGCTCGGTGGCGCGGTGGCAGCAGCTGGATGACCCAACGGGCCGAAGTGGGAGCTTCTCGGTCGGGCGTCAGTGAGAGGGTGCGTCAGTTCTGGAGCGGCCGTGATTGAACGGGACTGGTCAGCCGGCTCAAGGCGCGAAGCGCCGCTGGTCCGACCGGTTCTTCTCGCACCCAAGGAAGGATCGCCAGCCGTGACGCATACTGCTGCTGCACCGTTGCGATCTGCGTCCGTTCGGCCCGGGCACGAGCGACTAGCAGCGGATTTGTCGGCCCGGCCACCGCGAGTGAGGCATTCAGTATCCAAGCCCACGGCTCGATGCCAGCTCGCCGCAGATCTTCCTGCAGTGCCGCCGCCTCCAGAACCGGGGTCGTTTCGGGTAAGGCGACCAGCAGGATCTTGGTCTGAGAAGGGTCGCGCAGTCGCATCAGGGGCGAGGTGCTGCCGTTTGCGTCAGGCTGATGACGCGTGCTGTCGCGATGGAAAGCACCGGTGGCATCGAGCAACAACAGAGTGTGACCGGTCGGTGCGGTGTCGATGATCACAAACTTGTTAGCGGCTTCGG
>CALELC010000027.1 GCA_937904535.1 uncultured Planctomycetaceae bacterium | reverse complement strand
CCGACGACTAAATCGCTCCAGGACACTCGCGGCGAGTTCGGCGCTATCGCCACCGGTTGCCCCTGCACGACGGCCAGAGCGCGGTCCGATTGCCCTCTGCCCGATCTCGCCGGATCGTGGCAAGCTATCTGCGCGAGTGTCCGCGCGATCAGATCCGGCGGAGGCTCAACGACATCCTCTGCCGCGACCGCCCGATCGAGGAACTGCAGCGAGCGTTCTACTTCGGCCAGCTCCTCACGCAATTCCGGCTCTTCGCTCAGCCGTTGGTCAACGCGCCGCATCTCATGCGGATCGAGAGCCGACAGTAGGTATCCGAGCAGATCTTCTCGCATGATGGGTGCGGAATCGATTGCGGTACGAAACGTCATCAACAGGGAGCAGCCGGGCGCAGCGCCGGTGCACCCGATGGCAAGGGTGCACAGGGATGATTACGTGAGCGCTGCGCTAGCGGTTCACTCGGCTGGCGATGAACCGATGCAGTACAGAAACCTTTCACCTCGCAGGTACAACAAATCGTCGATCATGACCGGCGACGCATCCAGTACATCGTCGAGTTGATTGACGGCCAGCACCTCAAACTCCGGTCCATGTCGCAGCACCACCGTGGCGCCCTCGCGCCCGGTGATGTAGACCCGATCTTTGGCAGCGACTGGTGACGCATAGATCGAGCTGATTTGCGGCAACCGCTTTTGAGCGAAGATCACCTCGCCGGTCTCCGCGTCCACTGACGATAGAATACCATCACGCGATTTGGTGAAATACAACCGCCCGTCATACAGCACCGGAGAAGCGACGTAGGGCGCCGCATCGTCCCGTTTCCAGAGCACGGCGTCGGTTCCGGTCACATCTCCCTGGGCGTCGAGCTTGATCGCGTGGATCGCGTTGCCTCGATAGCCAGTCATCGCAATGACGAAGTCTTGAAACCGGATCGGTGTCGGAATCGGATTGTCGACTTGCCCGCCGGCTTCCCACAGCAACTCACCGGTGTCGAGGTGGTAACTGCGGACGCGTTTGCCGTTGGTGACGACCTGCCAGTTCCCTTCCCACTGAGTGATCAGCGGTGTCGCCCAGGTGGTCGGTTCATCGCGTTGGACCTGCCAGAGGATTTCACCGGTGTGCGCATCGAGCGCGAAGAGCTGCGACTGCCCCTCATGATCCCAGGGGATGATGAGTTTGCCATTTTGGAGCGCCGGTGAACTCGCCTCGCCGAACTGCGAGCGCGTTTGCATCTTCCCCAAGTCGCGATGCCAGAGCTGGTTGCCATCGAGGTCGAAACAGTAAACACCACGCGACCCAAAGTTCACCCACAGGTGTTTGCCGTCGGTGATCGGCGAAGACGAGGCAAACGTGTTTGTTCCGTGGCCGGCTTCGTGCGGGATCTGTTCGGTTGCAACCCGTTCCCACAGCTGTTCGCCGGTATGGCGATTGTAGGCGATCACCAAGAACTGATGGTACTGCGTCGGCGTGCTGCTGCCGAAGCGTCCACCGCCACCGCCGCGCCCACCTCGTTGCGCGCCTCCACGTCCCCGCCCTGGCCCCGGCTGAGGGTCGCCAGCAGCCGCTGCCGCCGACTCCGAAGCCTCCACATCACCGGCCGGTTCGGCTTGGCGGTCGGTCGGTCGCGCCGCCAGTACGAACAGGCGATCTCCCCACACGATCGGCGTGGAGCTGCCACGTCCCGGCAGCTCGACCTTCCAGCGGATGTTGCTCTCTTCGCTCCAGCTCACCGGCGGATCAGCCGTCTGCGACGAGCCGTTGGATGCGGGCCCGCGCCACTGCGGCCAGTTCTCCGCTGCAGCATGAGAAGCAGCAACCAAGGCAAAGGCTGCCCCAGCACAGACCAAGCACGCCCATGCGACCGATCTTCGAACCATCATGTCCCCTCCAAAGTTGAAAGCTTGACCGCGACGTCGAGCTCGTCCGCCAGCCAATCCGAGTATGTCATGTCGGCGACGTCGCTCGCTAGCTCTGCACTCGAGTTTAAACGCCCCGGCGAGGTGCAGAACGGCCATTGAACCCATACCCACGAAACAAGTTTCGCTTGCCTCGTCGCGGTGCCGACCACCAACCTCAACGCACCAGTCGTTCGTCAGCGAAGGATCCTGTGACGGAAAAACGAGTCGCCACGGCCAATTCGCCGCGAATATGCCAGCTTGCACAATGATGCCAAAAAAAGAAAATTGATGACCATCAAAGTTTGCGCTGGGGCGGCCAATGGGAGCGTTGATTTGACTCGAACCAATCCTCCGCATCAGCGTAAGCCAGAGACGTAGGCAAAATCCGGCCCATTTTAGTTTGCCGCTACGGCGTTTAGCAGACTTGGCCGCCAAACACTGATATAGTTGTCAGCTCGTCCACACACCCGATATGCGAGGGAGCAGGTCTTTGGGGGCAAAAGTATTACTGATCGACGATGACCGGACGGTACGTTTGCTGGTGGAACGTGGTTTGGGCGGGTGCGGATTTGAAGTCCGCTCAGCAGGCACGGGTGAAGAAGGCCTGCGGATGATGGATCAGGAACAGCCCGACGTGGCACTGATCGATGTCTATCTCCCTGAGATGAATGGCCTGGAGCTGTACAAGAAGCTGCGGGCGCTGGATCGGAAGTTGCCGATCATCTTTATCACCGGCGACAGCAGCAGCGAAACGACCATTGAAGCGATGCGGCTGGGGGCGTTTGATTACCTGGCCAAACCGCTGAACCTTGAAAAGCTCCGCGAGCTGACCTTCAGCGCTGCGGAGTCGCGGCGGTTGATGGACGAGCCGGTGGCAATGCCGCTGGGTAACACGACCAACCGCGGCGAGCAATTCATCGGCCGCAGCGCCGCGATGTCCGGTGTCTTCAAAGCCATCGGGCGGGTCGCGGAACAGAACGTGACTGTGCTGGTCCGCGGGGAAAGCGGCTGCGGCAAGGAACTCGTCGCGCGAGCCATCTTCGAACATAGTCCCCGCCGCGATAAGCCGTTCGTCGCGGTTAACTGTGCGGCCATCCCCGATCAGTTGCTCGAGAGCGAACTGTTCGGTGTTGAGAAAGGAGCCTACACCGGAGCCGATCGTCGCCGAGCCGGTAAGTTCGAACACTGCGATGGTGGCACCATCTTTCTGGACGAAATCGGCGATATGTCGATGGTGGTCCAGGGCAAGGTGCTGCGTGTTATCCAAGAACAGTCGTTTCAACGCCTGGGAAGCAACACCGACATCAAGACCGATGTGCGGATCATCGCAGCCACGCACCGCGACCTCGAAGATTTGGTCGCCAAAGGCCAGTTCCGTGAGGACCTGTTCTATCGGCTCAATGGCTACACGATCAATCTGCCGCCGTTGCGGGAGCGACGCGAGGACATCGCGCCCTTGCTCGAGTACTTCCTGAACCGCGCCCGCGTGGAGATGAACAAGTCCTCGGTGGAAGGGCTGACGCCAGCGGCCTTGGCGGCTCTTGAGGCCTATTCTTGGCCAGGCAATATTCGGCAACTACAGTCGGTCGTTCGCCAGGCGATGCTCTGCACCACCGGCACCGTCGTGGGCGTCGAATCGCTACCGCCATTCATCCTCGGTGATGGAGATGACTCGCGCTTCGAACCACGGTCGATTCGGGTGCAGGCCGGCGGAGACGCCGAAACGCCGGCCGTCTCGCAGCCGGTGGCAGCTGTGGAATACCCTCCCGCAGCTCCCCCTGCCGACAATGCGTCGCTGGATCACCTGCAGGAGTTTATCGAAAGCCGGATTCAAGCCGGCTCCGAAGACTTGTATGCCGAAGTGATCGATCAACTGGAGCGGTTCTTGTTCCAGCGAGTGTTGCTGCAGACCGGTGGCAACCAGTCCAAGGCGGCGACGATGCTGGGAATCACCCGCGGTAAAGTCCGCGACCGGATCGCCAAGTTCGGCCTGCCGGGCTGATCCGCTCACCTGCGTCTGATCGACTCCGTCTAGACCCTCCCTGCGAAAGCTGCGCGGCTCTCGAGAGCCCCGCGGCCACTGCCGAGTGTGCGTCCCGGTTGTGCCAACTGGCACTGGTAAGGCGCTCCTGGCCGGGCCCCGCGAAGCTGCCTTTGGGCGCGCGATTTTTTTTGCTGAATTATCGACAGGCGGCCTTGCGAGCCGCCAACCCGATTCGATTTCAGCTCGTAATTTCCGCGGTTTTGTAGCCGCGACGATCGATCGAAAGATGGGTTGACCGCGTTGCCCGCCGTGGCCTATCTTCCCGCCATGGCACTTGGGTCGCACGCCGATTCAGGTGACACGGTTTGAGTAACTGCGGTTTGCATGGGTGACCCTTTATCCTCGGAAAAAGGGTTGCTGCGAACACGCCGGTCGGGTAGGTCGCACGGACGCGGCCGATCAGCCAGCGGCAACTTTACTCGATCAAGTTGTTCGACTCTCCCGACCGCACGGATGCAAACGGGATTGTCGAACTGCGCCATTATCCGTCCACCGGCTCCCGGTCCTTAGCACGTTGTCCTCCGCCCCCCTGGGACACGTTCTAGCCGGGAGCTTTTTTTTTGCCAGCACGCAACGGGCGGACACAGCGTTCGCTTCTCGGTGACAGCGCCCGGTTGCCTGCTACCGCTCCGGCACCTATTCGGCCTGTTCTGGGTAAGGCACAAACCGGTAGCCGGCATCGCGGATCGTCAGCAAGTGCTGGGGATTGGCCGGATCGGGCTCAATGATCTTCCGGAGCCGTACCACAAACTGGTCCACTGCCCGCGTCTGCAAATTGCCGGTCATTTCCCACACCTCGCTCAGCAACTCACCGCGGCTGATCACCCGCTCGGGATTCTCGACGAAGTACTTCAGCAGCCGCAGCTCCTTGCTCGTCATCCGCACCGACTGGCCATCAGCGGTCGCCTGATGGGTTTGGAAGTCGACGCTCAGCCGGCCAAAATCGGCCCGTGTCACTTGGCGAGCGTTCGCCGCTGGAGCAGCAGTCGCATCCGCCGCCACCGTGCTCTTGTAGTGCTGCATCAAGTTCTTCACGCGGCTGAGCAGTTCGTCCAATTCAAATGGCTTGGACATGTACTGGTTGGCCCCTACGTTGAAGCCACGGGTACGATCTTCCGCTAACGTGCGCGCCGACAGCATCAACACGGGAACACGACTGCCCAGCCCACGGATCGCTTCGCAGACCGCATAACCACTCATGCCGGGCAGCATCAAGTCGAGAATGATCAGATCGATCCCTTGGCCGCTCTGACCGAACAGACGCAGCGCCGTCGGGCCGTCTTCCACTAAGGTGACACGGTACCCTTCGGCTTCGAGGTTGTATTTGATACCGACACCGAGGTGCTTCTCATCTTCGACAACCAAGATGTGAGGACGCATCAATTGCTCTCGCTCGCTGTAGACGAATGAACTTCAGAGGGATGGGGATGGACCAAGCCTGGGAGAGTGACCGAGAACGTGGTTCCCGAAGCACCATCGCTGGTCTGGATGTGCACCTCCCCGCCAAGGGCGCGGGTAACCGATCGGACCAAATACAGCCCCAGTCCTGTACCAGGCTTCGAGCGCTCGAGTTCGCTCCCCAAGCGGACAAAACGACCAAACACTTTACGCCGCAAGTTCGGCGGGATTCCCTGACCGTTGTCGCTGATCGTGACCGTGACACGCTCACCAGCGGCGGCAATCGCCTTGACGCTGACCCGCGGCGGCGAACCACCGTATTTCACTGCATTATCGATCAGGTTGCGAAACAGGATCTCCAGTTCGGTCGGCCGGCTGTGGAGCGTCAACGGGGGAGAGTCGACCTCGACCGTCTCGCTCGCGACGGCGTAGCGGATACACACCGCTCGGGAGCAGTGCCGCAGCAACTCATCCAATTCAACCTCTTCTGATTCCGCCGCATCGGTCCCACGTTCGATTCGAGCGGCGTCCAGCAGGTGATTGATCAGTTGATCGAGGCGCTCGACATCGGCGAGCATGATTTTGCGAAACTCATCGCGCTGCGCCTCCCCCACTGAACGCCGCGAAAGCGTTTGCAGATAAAGCTTCAGCGAGGCGATTGGGCTTTTGAGCTCGTGAGTCACGCTGTCGATGAAGTTCGACTGACGGCGATTGAGATTGATCGCTTTGACGCTTAGGGTCAGGTAGGCGATCACCCCCGCCAATACGACCACCAACCCAATGCTGCCGATCGCCAGCGTGATGTAGTAGAGCGATTTGGAATCCTGCGTGACCGTCAGCGCGACAACGTTGATCGCAATCCAACCAACGGTCAGCGCGACGACGATCACGATCATCACCACACCGAGGGTGATCGGCAGCTTGAGCGAGCGGCGTTCGAGCATTTTGAAACGTTGGGAAGAAACGGAAGGGGCTGAAATGAATCGCTAGACTGCGGACTGGGCAAGGAGTGCCGCGTACCGCATGAAGTCGCGGCGGTCGGAGTCAGAAAACGGATGTTCGCGCGGCTAGCGGGAATGAAAGTTGCTTGAACCTCTTGGAACGTCGCCGATTTTTCCGCTGTGGCTGGTTTATCGGCAACCTGACATGTTACACTGCGGTTGTCTGATGAGCCTTTGGACGGTTCGAACAGATGGACCGGTGGGACGTTTATCGCCAAAAGCTTAATTTTCGGGCAGAGGGTGCCACCCGATGAGTGCTGAAACACAAGCGATCCGGATCCCGGAAAAGATCATGCGGCAGATCCGCTCGGATTCCCAGGCGGCCTTGCACCGCGCCCAGATTTGCTGCAACTCCAATGAAACGGTTCAGCTGAGCTGCATCGACTACCGCCGAGAAACCGAGACGGAGTTTGGTTCGCAACTCTGGTATTTCGACGCCCAGACAACGGACGAGCGAAATCGTCGCATGCCGGTTTTTGGCGTGCTGGAATATTCGATCCAGTATGGCCTGCACGTACTGGCCGATGATGGTGTGTTCGACTCGCTGGCCCAGCGGGAACGGTTCCACAGTGTCTATCGCCGCGGTCACTTGTCGCCATCGCTGTGGCATCCGGGTCATCGCTGGCTCGCGTTGGGTGTACTGTTCATCACCGCGTTGATGCTGTTCAAGGTTTTACCGCTGTTCTTAGCCGCGTGAGCGATCGTCTGTCCGTCATCACTGTCGATCGTTTGACGAAGACTTATCGCGGCGGCCTGCTGGGCAACCGTTCGATTCCAGCGCTCCGTCAGGTTTCACTCAATGCCTACCGGGGTGAGGTCTTCGGGCTACTCGGACCCAACGGCGCGGGCAAGACGACACTGATCAAGATCCTGCTCGGCGTGATCAGCGCCAGCGGTGGATCGGCGGAAATGTTCGGACATCCCGCCGGCTCAATCGCTGCCCGCCAACGCGTTGG
>CALELC010000026.1 GCA_937904535.1 uncultured Planctomycetaceae bacterium | reverse complement strand
TTGCCCTGCAGATCGACACCGAACTGAACCCGCTTGGACGCCGCCGCTCGGCGCGGAGTTGCCATAAGATTCGCAACAGCATCGCCATCGACGCATACTTTCAGGGTGTAGCCGTCGTCAATCAGCACGGCGAAGTGCCACTCGTCGGCCGCGAGGGTTCGCTCTCCGCGCTGCTCGCCCAGTTGCAACTGCGCCAAGTGATCGCCGTCCTGATGAACGCGGAGCTGCTCGCCGCAGGGCAAGGTGATCAGCGTGCCGCTCCGCTGGCTGGCGCCGCTTCGTTCGCCGAGCCAGAACCAAAGGGCAATGGAATAGGGCGCGTTAGGATCGCTGATTTCCGCTTGCAGGCTGCCACCGGCGAGGTGGACGCTGCGGTTGATCTGCTCAGGCCCAGAGAATGCCGAAGGAGTCAACTGCTGCTGTCGCCCAATCCCAGTGCCGCTGCCAACTCCCGGCAGGTACCAGGCGAACCCCGGTTGCAGCGTTGCCGGCTGTCCATCGGCGACGGCATTGCGTGCCGTTGTGCCTTCGGCATCATCCAGCCGCCAATAGCTCTCGGGGCTGGCTGCTGCAACCGCAGCGGCATACTTTCCCGCGTGCTCCTCAAGCTTGCGGCGCGGTTTGTCTGTGGCCTGCTCCAAGGCCAGCAACAGTGTTTCGACAATCTTCGGTTCGGCATCAACCTCGAGCCCTGCGGTACGCGCTGGCCAAGTGGTGTAGCCGCCCAGGACGTGCTGCTCGGGCGGGGGGATATAACCTTCAGCCCCATTGGCTAAGCCGATATTGAAATGCGCTGCCAGCGGTGCCTGGGCTTTGAGCTTTAGACCCGTCAGCGCATAGACTTCGTTAGGCAAGGTCGTAATCGTGAGTTCACTGATACGAATCGCTTGCAGTTTTATCTGCGTGCTTTGCCGTTCATGTAAGATCAGCGCTTCCCGTGCGTAGACTTCCGGCAGGTTCTTCGGCAAGTCGTCTTCAATTTTCTCCGCGATCGGCCGTGCCCATTCCAGCCGCGCTGCATCGGGAACGCGGTAGTTGAGCTGGAGTTGCTTCTCAACCATGGCCAACGCGGCGGTGTCTTGATAGCGGATCGTTGCCAGAGCTTGTTCGGCATACTTCGCCACCGCCTGAGCATAACGCTCCATGCCGATCTGCTGGGCGGGCGAACCGTAGTCCATCCACATGCTGTCGCCGCTGGTACCTTGCGACATTGCGCATACGAAAGGCCCATTGCCATCGCCTGGTTGGCCCAGCGTGTCGGCCACGTACTTACAAAAGCGGCCGTAATAATCCGCTGAAATGGCTGGCGCCCCATAATAGTGTTGGGAGTAATTCGCCAAGACCGCCAGCGGACGTCCCTCTGCAGTCCGCAATGACAATACCGTCAGTCCGGGATCCACCGGACCAGAGGGACCGATGACATCAGGGCTCTGGTATCCCGGATGCATGTGAGCGCGACCGGTGGCTTGACCGAACGGATCAACAATCAAGTTTTCGGGTTTGCGAATCCAACGCCGGTTGTGAGTGTGTTCCCAATCATCGACCCGTGCCCAGCCTACCTGCGCAGGCTGCAGGTTGTTGTTGGCGGCAACGATCGCTGCGGCGATTTTCCCCGGCAGGATCGCCGCGTACTGCTTGTCCTCGCGTGTTCCCAAACAGCTCATCGCCGCCGGTGCCGCATGGGTGTGAGTGGCGGAGACCATCATGTGATCGACCGGGATATCACATTGCTCAGCGGCGAGTTGCTTAGCCTCATCGATCAACCGCTGAGGCATCATGCAGGTATCGACGACCACCATTGCGATTTTGGTTGGTCCATCGCTGAGCACGAAGCAACGAGCGAACAGAGGGCTCTGCAGCTCCGCGGCTTGCTGTTCCAAAAAACCTCCGGCAATGATCCTGGGAACGCTCGTGGGCGTGATCTCGATCGCAGCGGCACCGGCACGAAAGGGCCTTTGGGTCGGCGTTTGATCGCCTGGTGGCTCAGCAAAGAGCGACACCGGAGCGCCGCCCGATGCCAAAAGGATGCCTGCGAATAGCAACACTGCCCAGCGATGGGTCATCGGGTTCATCAGCAACCTGCCGGTGAAGAAGGTGAGGGCCGGATGATCACGCAGCCCGTCCAGCAAGCCAGCCGGGCATCGCTAGAATTGTGTAATGAAAGCGAGACGCCGCTACTTGCCAATCGCGTCGATTGAAGCGTTCAAGTCAAAGCGGTGTTCAGCTGACATGCGTGGAAAGCCCTGCCGTAGCAGCGGTAGCCGGTCTCACGCCGCCCTCGTTAAGAATCAGCCCGCCACAAACCGGCTGTCTCCTAGCCGCACTTGGCCAAGGCACTGGAAGTCGGCGCGAGGGTACCTGCCTGATTGAGCGCTCAGCAGGCACTTACGAGTTGAGCCGCCAGATGGTGAAGTTCAGCACGCCGGCGAACGTAACCCAGGCGATGTAGGGCAACATCAGCACCGCGGCCAGCTTGGACCGGCGATAATAGGCCAGGGCAGTGGCCGCAATCGCTAACCACAACACGATCAGTTCCAGCACTGCCCAGCCGGGACGCTGGAGGCCAAAGAAGATCCAAGACCAAGCGACGTTCAGCACGAGTTGAGTTGCGAACAAAGTGAGCGGCACGCTGGCGGCGCGTGCTCCAGCCTGTCGCCATACCAACCACGCGGCGATGGCCATCAGCAAGTACAGCACGGTCCAAACGGGGCCGAATAGCCAAGCCGGCGGCTGCCAAGACGGCTTTTCCAGCGTCTCGTACCAGCCATCGATGGCCGGTCCAGTCACAATCCCGCCGATTGCCGCCGCGGCAAAGCAGATGATCAGAAACACGGCCAGACCGCCGGCCTGAGCGCCGGGCGACAATACTGATGGGGCGCGAGACACGTCCGACATTCAATCCAAACCTCCTCACCAAGGCGCGGCGCAGTCCCGACAGGTTCTTCGCTGATTAACAAGACAGGCCGCTGGTCCGTCTCCAACAGCAATTTAAATGCCTACTGGAGGATCGAGCTGCAATTTGGATCGCGGTGTGGGACCAGAAAGCAAATGTGCAAAGCACCTTCAAGGCCGCTGACAGCATTTGACATCAGACCGCTCCATTGCCGCCCACCCTCCACGGATGGCATGGCCGAACGGTGTGATCTTGAAAAGCTGAAATGAGCGACGCAGCGTGCCGGAAATTCGCACTGTCAGTCGCCCGATGTGTGCACGCGGATACGCCCAGCAGCGGCTTCGGTGACGGCCGTGGCGAGATACCGGAGAACGACGACAGAGCAGGCGATCTGCCTTGCCCTGTTGTGTTATTCGATTTGTTCGATGAGTGACGCGATGGCTTTGGTTAATTCAAGCGGATCCACTGGCTTGGACACATGCAACTGGTATCCAGCCTGCAGGGCACGGCGGCGATCCTCGGGGCCTGCGAATCCCGTAACTGCAATTGCTGGCAGTTGAGCAGCACCCAAGCCTTCGCGGAGTTTGCGGATCAGCTCGAACCCATCCCCGCCAGGCATCCCGATATCGCTGACCAGCACTTGCGGCTGAAAGCTCTCAATCAACTCCAGTGCCTCGATCAAGCTGGCGGCCTCTGTTGTCACAGCGCCGCAATCGGTCAGAACTCGCGAGAGCATCTTCCGCGAGTCCGTATTATCGTCGACGACCAGGATACGGGCAGCGTCAAAACGAACGGCGTCGTTCGAACTCTCGTCGATCGTCGTGGCCGGCTGGTCGACAACTTCGCGCTCGGTTGCAGGCTGCTCAGCAGGCGTAAGCGGAATGGTGACAATCAACGTGGCCCCCGTGCCAGGCCCTTCGCTTTCGGCACGAATTGTCCCGCCGTGCAACTCCACCAGTTGTTTGGCGATTGCCAATCCGAGCCCTAAGCCACCGTGCTGTCGCGTCGTCGAGCCATCGGCTTGGAGAAAACGGTCGAAAATTCGCGGCAGCAATTCAGGACTGATTCCCTGCCCCGTATCAACAACCGAGATTTCCATCTCTGCGTCGATTCGCCGTAGCATGACCCGGATCTGGCCATGCTCAGGAGTGAACTTGACAGCATTATTCACCAGATTCCACACGACCTGTTGTAGCCTGGAGGGATCTCCCTGCACGGGTTCTGGCGCCGGTTCAAGTTGTTTCAGCACGCGAATCCCTTTCGCAGTTGCTGCGGGCAAGATCGCATCGACTGCTGCTTCGACGACTGCGGCTAGCTCAACCGGTTGCACATCCAATCGCAGTTTGCCCGACGTAATCCGAGACACATCCAACAAGTCGGAAATCAACTGCGCCTGTGCATGGGCATTGCGCTCGATCGCACTGATGCCCTCCGCCGTTTCTTCCCGGGAAAGCCTTCCCATTTTCAGCAATTGCGTCCAACCGATGATCGCATGCAGCGGTGTGCGCAGTTCATGAGAGAGCGTCGCTAAGAACTCATCTTTCAACCGATTGGCGCGTTCCGCCTCAGCCCGGGCAGCCCGCTCGCTTACCAGCAGTTGATCACGATCGTCTTCTGCCTGGCGGGCGCGCAGGAACGCCCGGACTGTCGCGATCAACACCGGCGGTTCGACGGGATGGACGAGGTATCCGTCCGCTCCTGCTTCGAGACCATGGACTTTATCGACGTCTTTAACGAACGTGGCAGAAAGATGGATCACCGGCAGACGGGTGAGCTTTTCGACCGTACGAATTTGGCGACAAACTTCAAACCCCATGACATCAGGTAAGTTCACGTCGAGGATCACCAACGTGACGTTGTCCCTGACCTTCGCAATCGCTTCGGCGCCCGTGGCTGCTTCCAGCACCGTCCAGCCGACGCTACGGAGCACACGCGCCGTCGAATACCGAGTGGCGGCGTTATCGTCGACGACCAAAATTCGTATCGAATCAGCTTTCATGGAATGTGCTTTCTACGCCATCGCTTCCCTCGCCGCCAAACCCTGAATATCGGATCGGTATCGTTACTGAAAACTTTGATCCCACACCCAGTTCGCTCTCCATGGCGACACTTCCGCCGAGCAGCTCCGCCGTTTTCTTACTGAGCGACAACCCGAGTCCACTTCCCACCCATTTCTTATGCAACGGCGAATCACCCTGAATGAAATCCTGAAAGATCGCAGCTTGGTCCTCTTGGGCGATTCCTATGCCGGTATCGGCGACCGAGAACATCACTTTGTCCTCGGCGACGCGTTCTGCCGACACTCGGATTTCACCACGCTGTGTGAACTTCAGAGCGTTCGAGATGTAATTGCGAAGGATCAGCGACAGCTTTTGATGGTCGGTATAGAGCTTCGGTAGATCGTTCGATTCTTCGAGCACGAGTGATACTTCCGTGTTCACCAGCAAGGGTTTGAACATCCCGCGCAACGCCATGAACAGATCGACCATTTCGAACCACTCCGGTGAAATGCTGATCCGACCTGCTTCAATTTTCGCAAGATCCAACAGGTCATTCACCATATCATTCAGTTCGATCGCTGAACTTTGGACGAAATGAAGTTGTTTTTCCTGCTCTTCGGTCAGCGGCCCGTCCATGCGATCCAGCAGAATCCGAACGATGCTGCGAATCGAGCTGAGCGGGGTACGAAACTCATGGCTCATATAAGACAGGAAACGACTCTTCAGGGCAGACACTTCGCGGAGCGCGTTGGCTTGATCATCCAGCTCGGCGTACAGCGCTACCACACCTTGATTGGTCTCCGCTAGTTCCGCCCGCAGCGCTTCCACTTGCTTGGCAGACTGTTCCACTTGGCTGCGAAGCGCAGCGTTCTCGTGTTGCAGTTTGGACAGCGATTCACTGGGGCGAGTTTGAAATGACATGCTTAATTGGGCGAGGGCAAACAGCGAACCACACAAACCGTGACGTCATCACGGCCGCGCGTGAAATCACGCCATAACACACTGGCAATCACAGCTGGGTGACAATGAATCAATCTGGGGTACGCATCGAGCGACCAGCGACTCTGCAGTCCATCGGAGTGCATGACCAGCACCGCATCTTCGGGACAATCGAGCTCAAATTGCTGGACCTTCCGCATTTCCGCGCCCACGGTCCCGTTATGAGAGACAAGCCCGCGTCCGGTCGTCGATCGCCGCGATCGCAAACTGGCGGCGATGTTTCCTACACCAACATACTTCAGCAGCCGGGGTTGCGAGGTAATCTGTGCCACTGCGATCGCCGCTCCGCGCGTTCGTCGCAATCTCCGGTCTGCCAGTTCGAAGAGGTCGACCAGCGGTGCAAAGCCATTTTCTTCGAACGCCGCAGCGGCAGCATCGGCCGCTTCGGCGGCGGCTGGACCATGTCCCAAACCATCGGCGACCATCAGCGCCAACTCGCCATCGCGTTCGGAAATTCGCCAAGTATCGCCGCACAGTTGTTCACGAGGTGCCGGCCGATTAACGGCTCCCCACTGAAAGCGGGCTCCCGCAGCTCGGCGGCTCGGGAGTCCGATCCGCGCGAAGACAATCGTTCCACCAGGCACAGTGGAGTAGATGTCGAACTCGGTGGCCAAGCGGCGGACCGCCCCCAGGCCGTTACCGGGCGTACTGCCGTGGGAGAATCCATCCTCCAGCGCTTGAGCAACGTTCGCGATGCCGGAGCCACGATCGACCGAGATCAGTTCCACACCTGACTCGCAGCAGCCAGCGATCGACCACTGGTAAGTTCGCAGCAGGACATCGCCGCCGGGAGCATATTTCACCAAATTGGTGGCCAGCTCCGCAGCTACGATGGCCACTCGGCCACAATGCTCGGGATTCAAGCCCGCATTCACCGCCAAGCGATTGGCTCGACGTCGCACTTCGCCGATTTGACTCGACTCGGCAACGCGGATCGCTTCTTGGGAGAACATGGTGGCACCGGGTTCGCATACCTGGGTTTCGCGATGCGACAGATTGACCTCGTTGCTATGCACCGCTTACTTCCATTTCCCGATGCTCACTCGCGTTCCCGCGCCCGGTGCACTTTCGATACTAAACTCGCCGACCAACCGTTTTGCGCCGGGTAGGCCCATCCCGAGCCCACCGCCGCTGGTCCAACCGTCCTTCATCGCCAGTTCCATGTCGGCGATTCCGGGCCCGTTGTCTTCGAAAGTGAGACGCAGCCCGGATCGGAGACCGTCGGTGAGAATCTCCCAGCGCATGTCTCCACCACCGCCATACACAAGCGTATTTCGAGCCAGCTCACTCGCGGCGGTCACCATTTTGGTTTGATCCACCAAGCTGAACTTCAGGTCCTGTGCAAGCTTGCGAACCATTTGCCGCACTGCCACGATGTCCTGCTCGCTGCGGACCGGCAAGG
>CALELC010000025.1 GCA_937904535.1 uncultured Planctomycetaceae bacterium | reverse complement strand
TCGCTCGCCAGAGCTATAACGATTCGGTCACCTCTTATAACACCTATCGGCAAACGTTCCCGCCGGTGCTCATCGCTGGCCTCACGGGACACACCACCGACCGCGACCTGCTGGAGTTCGATAGCGCGGCGATTGCCGAGCCGCCGAAGGTCTCATTCGGCTGATGTCGACCCACTTCTTCGATCGACAGGATACGGCTCGCAGCAACACCCTCTGGCTGATCATCCTGTTTATCGCCGCCGTTGTCGGGCTGGTCGGTGCCACCAGCCTCGCCGGCTATGCGATCGGGACCATGGTCGGCGAATCCGGCTATGGTCATCAGGGCGGACGCCAACCTCATGGCGTCGATGTCGATCCCTTGGCCGTAGCCGGATTGTTCGGGGTAGCCACGGCGATCGTGATTCTGCTCGGGAGTCTCTACCAGATCACGGCGTTGCGGCTGGGTGGCGGAACCCGCGTCGCTGAAAGCGTGGGCGGTCGGCAGATTCACGGTGACACGCGTGATCCCGCCGAACGCCGCTTGATGAATATCGTCGAAGAGATGGCAATTGCCTCCGGCACGCCGGTGCCACCGGTATACGTGCTTGAGGAAGATGCGATCAATGCGTTTGCAGCCGGCTACAAGCCCGGTGACGCAGTGATCGGCGTGACGCGTGGGGCAATGGACAAACTCACTCGCGAGCAACTGCAGGGTGTGATTGCGCACGAGTTTTCGCACATTTTCAATGGCGACATGCGGATGAACATTCGCATGATCGGGATCCTGCATGGCATTTTGCTGCTGGGCCTGATCGGGCATATGCTGCTGCGGACGGTGTATTACAGCGGCGGTCACCGTTCGCGTTCATCCGATTCCAAAAGCGACGGGCGGATCACGCTGCTGCTCGCCATCTCGGGCCTGATCCTGATCGTCGCCGGCTCCATCGGCTCATTCATCGGCGGCTTGATCAAAGCGGCGGTGTCGCGGCAGCGGGAGTTCCTCGCCGATGCTTCGGCGGTGCAGTTCACCCGCAATCCCGACGGCATCGCCGGGGCGCTCAAGCGGATCGGCGGCTATGCTAAGCAGGGACGCTTGCAACATCCCAATGCCAGCATGGCAAGCCACATGTATTTCGCTCAGGGCGTGTTCGAGGGCCTCACCGGCCTGCTGGCCACTCATCCCCCACTGCACGAGCGCATCAAGGCGATCGATCCGGCTTGGGACGGCACGTTCGACGAGCCAAAGGACGTCGCGCGACAAGTTTCTTCTGCCACACGACAGTCAGGGCCGCGTCAGCCGCTGGGTGCCAGCGGTTTTGCAGGTGCCGAGCCACCGGCGGTGCCGCTGCCCGAAGTCATGGGCGCTGTCCAATCGGTCGGAGCGCCGGAAGCACAGCACCATCACTACTCCGCCATGCTGCTGCACGATCTCGATGCGGAATTGATCGACGCAGCTCACGAAGCCTACTCGGCACGAGCGCTCGTGCTGGCACTGCTGCTCGATCCCGATCGAGACATGCGTCAGCGGCAGTTCGCGGTACTACAGCAAATGATCTCGGCCGACGTCGTCGCACTGACGGACAAGCTGTATCCCAAAGTGGCCGCAGCCCCGGATGCGGCACGGTTGCCGTTGGTGGATTTGTCGCTGCCGATGCTACGCACGATGACCGCCCCCCAGTACAAGACGTTCTCGAAGGCGCTGGAAGCGATGATCAAAGCCGATCACAGGCTGACAATCTTTGAATGGACTCTGTCCCGAGTGCTGCTGCGGCACCTCCGCAGCCAATACGTACCGGCACCGCGGATGACGCCTCAGTTCCACCGACTGCAGCGACTCAACCCAGAAGTCTCGGTGTTGCTGTCAACGTTGGCGCGCGTCGGGCACAGCAGTCGGGAGGCTGCGGCGGCGTTTCAAGTTGCAGCGGAACACTTGCCAGGGCTGCGTCTAACACTGCTGCCGCCTGCAGAGTGCTCGTTTGCGGCCCTCGACGCGGCGTTGGATAAATTGGCGAGGGCCTCCGCACATCGGCGCGCCGAGTTGCTGACGGCCTGCGCTGCATCGGTTTCGGCAGATGGGATTGTCAAAGTCAAGGAAGCAGAACTCTTGCGTGGGATCGCTGATCTGTTGGATTGCCCGATGCCACCACTGGTCGGGCGAATTGAATTGCAAGCGAGCTGAATTGCGAGCAAGCGCATGGACATCGTGCCCTGCGCGGTCCGAGTCGGATCGTGCGACGACTCCATTCCGTTATCGCCCGCAGTGGGTGACGAGTTCCCAGACCTGAACGACGGCACCACCACCTGTAGCCCGAGGCCTGGGTCCTCTCAGCACGTCTTTCGTTCGTCCGGGACTTGCTGCCCCGGGGGGAGACGATGTGTTGTATCTGATGCTCGGCTCGATTGCCGATCACGCTGCGGTCCTCACCCGACGCTGCCTATTTTAGCCGGTCCGAGGGCTGATTGGCGGTCAGCGGTGGCGGGGACGGCTGGTCGGCTGCTTCGCTGCTGATCCGGCGAGTCGCTCCTGCCGAACCGGTCAGCGGGTTGAAGCCACGGATCCGTGCGCGGGGCGCAAGCCCTTGCACATCGATCGGCGTGTCGAGCACGTAGTGAGCGGTATTGCCAGCAACATCCACGGCATCAACCCGCAAATAAATCTGCCGCGGCAGCGTCGGGTCGGCCGGCCAGACATACACACCGGTGTTCTCCAGACCCGCGGCAATCGTCGACCACGGGCCACTCGGTGAGTTGCTGAAGGCGAGCGAAATCGGCCGCGCTGTCAGATGGTTGTCACTGCACTGGTAGCGAATGATCAGCGAACCGGTCTGCTCGGCTTCGCCGTACGTGGCGCCGCTGATCCGCACGCGCGGTGGCTCGGTGTCGATGGCGATCAAGATATCGGCTGGTTCGCCATCGCGCGGGCTGGGGGTCGCTAGGCCATTGCTGGCGACGACGACGACACGAAACCCATAGGTACCGTCGTTGTTGGTTTCGATGTCGAAGGGACTTTGCCGGTCAGGGTCCGATCCCCAGCGTTTCCAGGTTTGGCCGAAGTCGGTGGTGCCCCACAGTTCGACTTCGCTCAGCCCAGCCAACCCCGCCGACTCCACTTCATATTCCAAACTGAACTTACGGCTATTGCTGTGCCGCACCGCCAGCGCAGCGGTCTGCAGGTCCAGCACCTCGGCGGGGGGCCGCATCGTGGTCGATCGCTCGTCCGGTCGCTCTCCCAAGGTAGCCAGCTCATTCGCCGGTCGAGCACTTGTGACCGGTTCGCTTGGTTCGGCGGGCCTGCTTCCCACAGACGCCGCACTGGGCAGGGGAGTCGCACCGACGGTCGCCGGCGGCGGAGTTTGTGGCGCAGCAGCGGTTGCAGGGGCGCCGGGAGCGGTCGTTAGCGGACGCATCGCTTCGGCGGCGGTTTTCGGCCGCGGCGGTGGTGCGGGTTCACTGGGGACCAGAAGTGGTGGCGGCAGTGCAGGTCCGGTTGGTCCGGCCGCCGGATCGCTCGCCGGCAGGTTCGGTGTCTGATCGGGCGGGACCAAAGTCATCATCCCACTGGAGACCGAAAACTGCGGTACAGCCCACGGCGACAGCGCTGCGGCGGCTGGAGGAGGAGCTGGTTCACTCGCCGCGACCGGTGGTACTGGTCCTACCAGCGGAGTTGTCCCCGTAGCCGGTGATTTCGTGGTCGCCAGACGCACGTGTGCTGCTGCGACGCGCGGCCGTTCGACCTTTTCGGTGACGATTGTCTTGTTTCCAGCAAAGTCGCCGACGAGCGCACGAATCCAAATCTGCTGCCAAGGCGCTGCGGGCAGGAACTCACCCGAGGCGATCATCCGCTCAGCTTGTCCAGGTTCGACCCGCCCCACAACGTCCGCCACCGGCTTCCACTGCTGGGGTTGGTCGATGGCGTACTCGACGCGAATCGATTCGGTCGACGGTGCGGCGTCGTCAGAGATCAGCGTAATCGCAATCAGGTCCTGCTCGGTCACACCAGCCTGCAGTTGCACTCGTGGCTGAGCCGTGTCGACTCGCACCGCCAACTGGGGCCTCAGCGGTGCGGAGTTGCCATGTTCGTC
>CALELC010000024.1 GCA_937904535.1 uncultured Planctomycetaceae bacterium | reverse complement strand
CTGCCGCCAAGCGTCTGAGCTCAGGCGGTGGCGCCTGGCGAAGGCGCAGCTTCGGGCGTGTCGATTTCTACCAGCAGGATGACCAGGATGTCGCTGCCGGAGAACGAGCTCATCGGCCCGCCGCTGCCGCCGTGCGAGGAGATATTGCCGGTCACGGACAGGACCCGAGCACCGCTGCGGCGGATCCAGCGGTTGATTTCCTTTTCCAGCTCAGGACGCTCGCTTTCAATGCTTTTGAAGATCTTGATCTGTTGCATTCTGAGTCCAAGGGGTATGAAGGGGCTGCCAGCGACGCGGATCAAGTTGTTCCAAATCGGAGAGGGCGACGCGGCACAGGATCGATTCTTGTCGCCTCGCCGGATCAGAGCAACAATCGGTGGTTCGTTTTCCCACGATCCGCTTCGTTTGAGACCGAGCGAGCTGAGCTTCCCCTTCGTCGCGGGCTGATTTCGCTGCCGCTTTTCCGCTATTTCCAACGCCCCTGCATGACCAAGCACGACACGACGCCGGGGGATGATCTCCGAGTGGACCCGACGATCAGTCGCGATCAGATCGCCGAAGAGTATTTCGCGCTGTTGCCGTTTAAGCCTTATCCGGTTCAGGAAGAGGCGCTGCTCGCTTACTTCACGAGCGATCAAGGGGTGTTGGTGTGCGCCCCGACCGGTACTGGCAAGACACTGATCGCCGAGGCGGCGGTTTATGAAGCGCTTCGCACCGGCACACGGATGTACTACACCACGCCGCTGATCGCTCTGACGGATCAGAAACTCGATGAGCTGCGCAGCTCGGCGGAGAAGTGGGGATTTGGTGCCGATTCGGTCGGTTTGGTGACCGGCAATCGCACGGTCAATCCCGACGCACCGGTGCTGGTGGTGGTTGCCGAAATCTTGCTCAACCGCCTGCTCAACCGCGAGGTGTTCGATTTTTCTGGCGTGTCGTCGGTGGTGATGGACGAGTTCCACTCGTTCAACGATCCCGAGCGCGGCGTCGTCTGGGAACTGACGCTCGGCTTGTTGCCATCGTCGATTCGCACGCTGTTGCTCAGCGCCACCGTCGGCAACTCGGTTGAGTTCACCTCCTGGTTGCAGCGCGCTCACGAACGCCGGCTGACGCTTGTGCAAGGCACCCAACGGATCGTGCCGTTGCAGTTCGAGTGGGTCGAAGATGAGCTGCTCGCCGACTTTGCTGAAAAGATCTCTGCTGGGAGCGAAGTTGATCGCCGCACGCCGGCGCTGTTCTTCTGTTTTAACCGCTCGCTCTGCTGGACGACGGCAGAGATGTTGCGAGGCAAGAGCCTGATCGACAAAGCCCGCCAAGCTGAGCTGGCTGAGTACCTCAATGCCGCCGATATGAGTGAAGGCGCGGGGCCGAAACTGAAGCAGATCCTGATGCGCGGGGTCGGGGTGCACCATGCTGGGATTTTGCCACGGTACCGGCGAATGGTCGAGGAACTGTTCCAGCGCAAACTACTGAGTATCTGTGTCTGCACCGAGACGCTCGCCGCGGGCATCAATCTGCCGGCCCGTAGCGTCGTGCTGCCCAGCTTGCTCAAGGGGCCGCGCGGTAAAAAGAAGATGGTCGACGCGGCGACCGCCCACCAAATCTTCGGCCGCGCCGGGCGCCCGCAATTTGACGCCAACGGCTACGTCTATGCGTTGGCGCACGAGGACGACGTCAAAATCAATCGTTGGCGGGAGAAGTACGATCAGATTCCGGAAGACACCAAAGATCCGGGGCTGATGAAGGCCAAGAAACAGCTCAAAAAGAAGATGCCCAAGCGGCGGACCGATGAGCAGTATTGGACACAGCAGCAGTTTGATTCGCTGCGCGAGGCACCCTCGGCAAAGCTCGCCAGCCGTGGGCGACTGCCGTGGCGATTGTTGGCGTACATGTTGCTTCAGTCTCCCGAAGTGCAGCGACTCCGCGATCTGGTCGGGCGGCGGCTACTGGATTCCAAAGCGCTCGAAGAAGGTCGCCGCGATCTGAACCGGATGCTGATCACGCTCTGGACCGCCGGCTACGTGGAACTGGAGCCCAAGCCGCGGTTCAAATCATCGGCTCCGGTTGTCAAACCCAAGTCGGCGACGGAGCCCGAGAAGCCTGCTGGCCTATTTGGTGAGTTGCTGGCCAAGAAACGCGCCGAAGAAAACCTCGCGCATGCCGATACGGAGGCGGAACCGGAGGCGAGCGAAGACAAAGACAGTCGCGGCTATGAGCTCGATGACTATCGGCCGGAGTTCGCATATCCGACCGAGCGGCTGCCGTGGCTGGTGCAAATGCGCAGCGTGCATCCGCTGTACGGCGTTTATCTCGCCGACCAACTGGCAATCGCTGACCCCGAGGAACGGATTCTGGCGTTCGAAAGTGTGCTGGAAGTGCCTGGGACGGTGGCGCGCTCGGTGCGTGTCCCCAATTACGAGCAGATGCCTCCCGGGACACTCGCCAAATCGCGGCTCGACCCGCGGCTGTTGCAACTCGGCCTGGCGACGGCCGCGGAACTCGGTGGCAGCAGCGGCGACGAGGATGAGGAAGTCACCGATCGCGGCTTCGGACGGGTGATGTTTGACGAGCCGAAGGTCTGGCCGCTGACGCTCGGCGAGAAGATTTACCGGCTGTTCCAGGCGGACTATCCGTCGGTGCATGACGTCAGCGTGCGACCGGTCTGGATCGCTGGCGAATTGCGGGAGTTCGGTTTCGACTTCAATAAGTACGTCACCAGCCGTGGGCTACAGAAGGAAGAGGGAATCCTGTTCCGGCATCTGCTGCGGCTGATCCTGTTGCTCGACGAGATGGCCAACATCCCGCCGCTGGAGACCACCGTCGAAGAGTGGGAGTACCAGCTCGACGACTTAGCCGAGCAACTGACCGTCGCCTGTCGCCGCATCGATCCCCAGAGCACCGATGAAGTCTTAGAGACCGGCCTGGGCGGTGACGAACTCGCCAAAATCAAACGCCGCAACGTCAAATAGATCTGGTGCTGCTGGCGGGTACACCGCTTACAGGCCGCCGAAACGGCGGTGGCGAGCGGAGTAGTCGCCGATCGCGGTCAGGTAATCGGCGCGCGAAAATTCGGGCCAGGCTTTGGTGGTGACCCACAGCTCGGAATAGCTGATCTGCCACAGCAGAAAGTTGCTGACCCTTAACTCTCCGCCGGTGCGGATCAGCAAGTCCGGGTCGGGTAGACCGGCGGTGTACAGGCAACTCTCGAACTTCACTTCGTCAATCTGATCGGGAGTCAACTGGCCAGCAGCGACCGCATGACATAGCTGCCGTACGGCAGACGTCAATTCGTCGCGCCCGCCGTAATCGATCGCCAAAACGAGCTGCGTGCCGCGGTTGGCTGCCGACAGCTCCAAGGTGGTATCGATCTCTTTCAGCACACCGGCGGGCAGACGATCGCGGCGGCCGATCACCCGCAGCCGCATCCCCTGGTCCATGATCAATTGCCGCTCTTCGATCAGGTACTGCTCGAGCAGCGCCATCAGAAAATCGAGCTCTTCCTTGGGACGCTTCCAGTTCTCGCTGGACAAGCAGTAGAGCGTGAGCGCCTCGAGCCCCAGTTGCACCGAAGTTTCGCAGACCATCCGCACCGTATCGACGCCGCGGCGGTGACCTTCGATCCGTGGCAGCCCCTGCTGCTGCGCCCAGCGGCCGTTGCCGTCCATGATGATGGCGACGTGTCGTGGGCGGCCGGCCGAGGGAAAGTCGCCGAGCAGCGGTTCATTGCCGGCCAGTTCGTCCGGCGTCGACGATGAGTCCGGATTAACCAACCCCCTGCATCTCCGGCAGCGGCGGTGCTTGGGCAGTGAAAATCGTCTGTTTGCGGTCGGGGCCGACCGACAGGATTCCCACCGGGACACCCACTAATTCTTCGATGCGGCGGACGTAAGCCAGTGCCAACGGCGGGAACTCGTTTTCGCCGCGGACGTCGTCGACCGGGTCGTTCCAGCCTTGCAGCGTTTCATACACCGGCACGCACCGCCGCAACTCTTCGGCGCTGCTGGGCACCCGCTGGATCCGCTGGCCGTCCAGTTCATAGGCGACGCAGATTTTGACTTCATCGAAGTGGCTGAGCACGTCCATCATCATCAGCGACAACTGGGTGACGCCGCTGAGGCGGGCCGCGTAGCGGACGGCGACCGCATCAAACCAACCACAGCGCCGTGGGCGGCCGGTGGTCGTGCCGAATTCCCGGCCCAGTTGCCGGATCTTTTCCCCTGTCTCGTCGGTCAATTCGGTCGGGAACGGACCGCCGCCAACACGAGTGCTGTAGGCCTTGCAGACGCCGATCACGGTGTTGATCCACCGCGGCGGCACACCGGCACCAGCACAAACGCCGACACCGCTGCTGTTGCTGCTGGTGACGAACGGATAGGTTCCATGGTCGATGTCCAGCAGCGCTCCTTGAGCGCCTTCGAACAACAGGTTTTGCCCCTGCTCACAGCAATCGAGCAGGAACTCGGTGGTGTCGGCGATCATCGGCCCGAGGCGCTGCCCCCAGTGGTTGCAGAGCTCAACCACCGCCGCTGGCTGAATCGTTGCCAAGTCTGCTTCGCTGGCTCCGAGCGACTGCAGGATCGCGAGTTTTTGCTCGGCCACCGCAGCGATCCGTTCATCACGTCCGGCGGCGACCAAGTCGGCAACGCGGATCGCGTGGGTACGGCCGACTTTATCGCGGTAGCACGGTCCAATCCCACGGTTGGTCGTGCCGATCGACTCGCCGCCCACTTTTTGAGCGTTGATCACACGGTCTTCGATGATGTGCCAGGGCATGACCAGGTGTGCCCGTTCGCTGATCTTCAGGCGTTCGACCACGGGGACGCCGCGTGCTGCCAGACCATCGATTTCGTCGATCATCGTCGACGGATTGATTACCACTCCCGGCGTGATGACGTTGTCGACGTCGGCGTGCAGGATACCGCTGGGGATGTGGTGCAGTTTGTAAGTTTCGGAGCCGTTGACGACGGTGTGACCGGCATTGGCACCGCCCTGGTACCGCACAACGACATCAAAACGCGGCGCCAGCAGGTCGACCAATTTACCTTTGGCCTCGTCGCCCCACTGCAGCCCAATTACGCAAGTACCGGTCACCGGTTGATTCTCGAATGAGAGGTCGGGAAAGAAAACAATGGTTCGGGGTTCAGCAACTCGGTGCGGCAACCGACCTGGCGGTCACTCCACCTGACAGATGCCTGCCCCCGCAACCCCAAGAGCGTAAGCCGGGCTGGGAGCCCTGGCAAGAACAGGCGAGCGCCTGGTAGGTCCAGGCAGGCACCGCGCGCAGGCGGTATGAGGCGAGCGTGGTGCGGTGGTCGGCGGACCGCTCTCGGCGGCGGAGGGATGACTCCCCCAGCGCCGCTCGATTTTCAGTGCCCGCCGATTATTCCAAGATCATGTCGTCGACGGTCTTGTTGCCCGGAATCATCGGCAGCACGTGTTCCTGGTAAGGCACTTCCACGTCGAGCACGTATGGCCCCTTGTAAGCGATCATCTCGCGGAGCGCATCTTCCAGATCGGCTTTGCGACGCACTGTCGAGGCTCCACAGCCATATCCCTTCGCGATTTGCACGAAGTTCGGATACCGCTCGGTGGCGTAGGCAAAGCGATCGGCTTCGCTCGGGCCGCTGGCCTCTTCGTGATCGATCGGACCGAGGTAGGTGTGAGCGCGGTTACGACCGTTGAAGCGGTCTTCCCATTGCACCACCATCCCGAGGTGTTGGTTGTTGAGCAACAGCACCTTAACCGGCAGCTCTTCGCAGTAGCAGGTCGCCAGCTCCTGAATGTTCATCTGGAAACTGCCGTCGCCATCGATGTCGATCACCAGCGAGCCAGGATGAGCCGCTTGAACGCCCATTGCGGCGGGCAATCCGAAGCCCATCGTGCCCAGACCGCTGCTGCTGTGCCAGGTTCGTGGCCGGCTAAACTTGAAGAACTGAGCCGCCCACATCTGGTGTTGGCCCACACCGACCGTCACGTAGGCATCCATCTCCGCCGTCATTTGGCTGAGCGTGCGGATGGCGTGTTGCTGCAGGATCCCGTCGAACGATTCGTCGTAACGGAACGGGTACTTGGCCTTCAGGTCTTGGCAGTGCCGCACCCAGTCGCTGATGTCTTCCGGAGCCTCAACAATCTGATTCAAAGCTCCGAGCGCCTGGCCGACTTCGCCGCAGACCGAAATGTGGGCGATCTTGTTCTTGTTCAGCTCCGACGCATCGATGTCGATGTGGATGATCTTCGCGCCCTTGGCAAACGATTCGACGTGTCCGGTCACC
>CALELC010000023.1 GCA_937904535.1 uncultured Planctomycetaceae bacterium | reverse complement strand
GTCGTTGTTTCTCAAGCGCTTGTTGATTACTTCTTCACCGACTTCGTCAGGTCGAAGTCGATAGTTTGAGGACCATCGGTGATCGTCGCGGTCAGTGGGGTCTGATGCGCGGCATTGTACGCCGGTGGAGTAATCATTTCGTACTTGTCGCGAGTCGGGCTATCAGGGACACCTTTATATAAAGGTTCGGTACCGACCAATTTATTGCCCAGTACCATCACCTTTTTTTCGCCTGGCGCGACGCGAGCCAAATACTTTCCATCTTTGATGATGCCGCCTCCGGTGCGTGCGATACCATCGACCGCAACAAACGAAATCGAACCTTGGTCAATCGGCTCGCCATCGATCGTGACACTGCCGGTCACTTCCACTTCATGGACCGCTTCTCCGCCGCCGCAGCCCACGACACCCAACAGGACCAGTGCTGCGAAAACGAAACCGGGGCCAGCGAACGAACGGGGTAACATACTAACGCGCATCTTCAGCTACTTAGGATTCAATAGTGACGTTCCCATTGAAGCAAACCAGTCGAGGCGAAATGGGAATCGCGACGGGAGAGGTCCGGCGGCGGTTCCGCACAGGGATCCTCCGCCGCCAGAAAGACTGAGCAGGGGCTTACGGCAATTGCAGTGTTTCGCCACCTTTTCCGGACAGGGCCGCGACCCACACGTCGTGGGCGACCGAATCCGTAACAAACCGTACCGATCCATCACACATGCTGACCGCTACACCACCGGGGTGCTTGCTGCGCGCAGCGATTTGATATTCGGTGTTGCTGGCAACAACCATGCATGGGATCTGGCGATACTCATTGTTGATCGGATCCTGGGCCGTCGGCTTGCATTGCCGAATCTGGTCAGGGCTTGACGAGTTGGGAGTGAGGATCGACATGAACGCGGGGCTTCCCTCGTCGTTGAGGATGTCGCCGCGGTTGTCATTCACCTGTCCGGGCGAGGCCACAATGATTTCCGAGAAGCAGGCGGTGTTGGAGGTGCCGTCGATGATGTCTGCCATCCGGTAGACGTGCCCCACACCAAACGGCGACCCGCTGAAAATTTGCTGGTCGGCTGCGTTTTGGTGCAGGTGGGTGTTCCCCATGTTGGTGACGTAGTTGCCCATCACACGCCAGTAGGGATCGCTATGTGCTTGTTCGGCGCCACCGCTGTCCGATGGGCAGCTGTAGCCAGGCACATGAGTCCGCGCCAGTTCCATGTTCGGGGCTTCATAGAAGCCAAGGTTGAAATCATAGCGCTCATAGAGTGCGCTCTGTTCGACATACGGCCACAGTTCAACAGGCCAAGAGATGCGACGGTAGGTGCGGCCGTTTTCAACTTTACGAATGTCAGGGTTGGCACCAATCGAGAAATAACGATGGCTATCAACATGATTGTGCAGCGCCAGTGTCCACTGCTTGAGGTTATTCGTGCACTGCATGCGACGAGCCGCTTCGCGTGCTGCTTGAACAGCTGGAAGCAACAATCCGACCATCACACCAATGATTGCGATTACGACCAGTAGCTCGACCAGGGTAAAACCGGCACTTACGCGAGAACGCCCGTTGGAGGGGCGTGAAACCACTGCCATGAATTCTCTCAAAAGAAAAGGAGACAAATAGAAAGTCCAGCGCAATAGTGTAGAAGCCACCTTCCAAAACGGCTAGGGCGGTAATAGCAAACATCGCGCTCTGAGTACCGAAATGAAGAGAATTGTCTTCCGTCTGGCGTACTAGATGCTCCACACCATGAGGCTAAAGAGTCACAATTAATGAGTGGATGGGTGGTGTTGATGTTCTCAAGCGAGGGGTTTAGGGGATGCGTGAGTGGGACAAGATGCTGGCGGGCGAACTTTATGATGCGCTCGATCCCGAGTTGGTAACCGCTCGCGATCGCGCGCGGACTCTGTGTCAGAACCTCAATGCTACGCGCGAGCAAGAGCAGGATCTGCGGCGGCAAATCCTGGTGGAGTTGTTGGGGAGCGGAGGCGATACGGTTTGGCTGCAACCGCCGTTCTATTGCGACTACGGCAGCAATATCCGGCTTGGCCAGCGGGTGTATTTCAATTTCAATTGCATCATTCTCGATGTCTGCCAGGTAGACATCGGTGAGTTCTGCTTCTTTGGTCCGGCGGTGCAGATCTACACGGCGATGCATCCGATGGATGCGGCGCAACGGCGGACGCAAGAGTTTGGTCGGCCTGTCGCAATCGGCAGCGACGTCTGGGTTGGTGGCGGAGCGATCATCTGCCCTGGGGTGACGATCGGTTCGCGATCAGTGATCGGCGCGGGGAGTGTCGTTACCCGCAGTCTTCCAGACGACGTATTTGCCGCGGGAAACCCTTGCCGAGTGATCCGCAAGCTGTCTTAACGGCGGGCCGGGCTGGGGCGGATCCCCTCCTGTTGGCATTGCGTTTGCTTGCCGGCTCATCCGCCGACTCAATCGCTGGGTGGCGGCTCAGGGGGCGGCGGCAGCGTGTGCTGGCAAGCCGGAGTTTTCGGCATATTTGATCCCACAACGATTGTGGATCGAGATATTGATAGCTGGGGGGTAAAGCTCGCTTGACTGTGGTTCTAGGCGCCGCTATCGTGCGCTACTGGGGCAGAAGTCCACGTTATCCGCCGCGTCCGACAGAGGTGGGAGTCGGATACGAAAGCATCCGTTGGCTGAGTCCTACGCGCTTCTTTTCTTTTTCTATTTCCTATCTAGGGAACGGCTATGAAAGTTCGGATGAGGTCGGCCTTTACGTTGGTCGAGCTGTTGGTAGTGATCGCAATCATAGGGGTGATGGTGGGGCTGTTATTGCCAGCTGTGCAGTCGGCGCGGGAAGCCGCCCGACGAATGAGCTGCCAGAACAACCTGAAGCAGATCGGCTTGTCGCTGCAGAACTATCACGACACGTACAACACTTTCCCCCCGGCTGCGATTTGGGGTGTCGGCAAAGCTCCCTTCACCTTGCCGTATCACCACACGTGGATCGTGATGACCTTGCCGTTCATCGAGCAGCAAGGGTTGTATGACGCGATCAACAAGAATTTGCCGATTTGGGGGCAAACGCTGCCAAATGGGCAAACCGTTGTCAGTCAGGTGATCCCGGCTCTGCGCTGCCCTTCGGATGCCGGCAGTCGCGGCGTTGATGACACGCATGGGATTGCACACACCAGCTACGCTGGGAGTGAGGGCTACCACTGGCACCCGTCCGCCCAAGTGGGGCCGACAACTTGGCCCGAGGCTGCTGGGGACCAAATTCAAAAGACCTCGGAAATGAGCGGTCTGTTCACTGTGACCAAGACGCACCGGATGCGAGACATTACAGACGGTACGTCGAACACGATCGTGGTCTCCGAGACCGATGCCGCTGGCCATGGCGGTGGCCCGATTCGGACGGTCAATTCGGGGGTTCGTCGGGTCGGGACCGGCCGGGTGTTCCGCGCGGCCATGGTCGCCACGGCTCATGCCGGGTGGGGCGCCAACGAAGGGAATCCATCGCCACCCAATACGGTGAACGTCGACGGCACCGCCAAGACATCGGGCACGTGGTTCAAGGCCAGCCCCCACAGCTATCCCCCCACCTACTTGGCTGCTTGGGGACCGAATGCTGAATGGCATGGTCCGTCGAGCTACCACCCTGGCGGGATTCAGTCGGTTTACGCCGACGGCAGCGTGGCCTTCATTGGCGAAACAGTCAACTTTGGCACGTGGGTGAAGATCAACGCGATTGCCGACGGCAACACGTCGTTGGACCCGCGTAACTAGTCGGCGTGGACGAAAGTCCCTGTCGAAAGTGTTATCATGGATAGGCCGGTGCCAGATTCGTCGCGGCGCCGGCCTATTCTGTTCCGTCAGTTGTTACTTGTCTCAGTAGGAAATCGAATGCTTGCTCTGAAGTCCGCAATGCTTGCTCTGTTTGCCTGCGCCTGCTTGGCGTCGGTCGGATGCGGTGAATCCCGTCCTGATCCCCGTGAAAATCCGAACTTCAACGAAGCGGCGTTGGAAGATCCAGGTTCGGTCAAGTTGAACTAAACGCAGGCAGTGCTGACCACTGCTTGCTCCACATTGCCTTGAGGCACAAACGCTCGGCCGGCTTTCACCTGTGGAAAGCCGGCCGTTTTCGTTGACCGGTGGTGACTAAACGGCAGCCGTCTCGACCTCGGCCGTTTGCTCCATTTCTTCGAGCACTGCCTTGTAGTCGGTCGGCATCACCTTGACGCACTGCTGCAAGAACTGTGGCCAATCCTCCAGTGCCCGCTGGGCCTGTTGGCTGCCGGTGAACTGCAGATGCCGACGCACCATCGCCAGCACCTCTTCCTCCTCGGCACCCGAGGAAATCTTCATCAGTTCCACGGTGGCGAGGTTGCAGTTCATCGGGAAGCTGCCGTCTTCGTCCCAGACATACGCAATCCCGCCGGACATCCCGGCGGCAAAGTTGCGTCCGGTCGTGCCGAGGATCAGGGCGCGACCACCGGTCATGTACTCGCAACCATGGTCACCCACACCTTCGACGACCGCATAGGCACCGCTGTTACGCACGCAGAAACGTTCGGCAGCGCGACCGCGGAAATAGGCCTCTCCGCTGGTCGCCCCATACAAGCAGACGTTGCCAACGATGATGTTTTCCGAAGCGACGAAGCTGCTTTCCCGCGGCGGATAGACGATCACCCGGCCGCCCGAAAGTCCCTTGCCGACGTAATCGTTGGCATCGCCTTCGAGCTGGATTGTCACGCCCCGTGCCAAGAACGCGCCGAGACTTTGCCCGGCTGAACCCGACAGGCGGATCGTAACCGTATCCTCCGGCAGGCCCTGTTGGCCGTATCGCTTGGCGATCTCGTGCGAGAGGATCGTCCCGACGGTACGGTTGATGTTGACGACCGGCGACTCGATCACCACCGACTCGCCACGCTCCAGCGCCGGAGCTGCTGCCGGGACGATCGTTGTCATGTCGAGCGATTTTTCCAGACCGTGATCCTGCGGCATTTGCCAGCGAGTGCCGACATCGGCGTGCGGCTTCTTGGCCGGAGCCAGAACCGCCGTCAGGTCCAGTCCATCACTCTTCCAGTGACGGATCGCCGCGTCGGTCCGCAGCACGTCGCTGCGGCCAACCATCTCGTCGATCGTGCGGAATCCAAGCTTCGCCATGATCCGGCGAGCATCCTCGGCGACCATGAACAGGTAGTTGACCACATGCTCTGGCTTGCCGCGGAACTTCTTCCGCAACTCGGGATCTTGCGTGGCGATGCCGACCGGACAGGTATTCAGGTGACACTTTCGCATCATGATGCAACCGAGTGTCACCAGCGGCGCGGTGGCAAAGCCGAACTCTTCGGCTCCCAGCAACGCGGCAATCACAACATCGCGGCCGGTTTTCAAGCCGCCGTCGGTCTGCAGCACCACGCGGCTACGCAGGTTGTTGAGCACCAGCACTTGATGTGCTTCGGCGATCCCCATTTCCCACGGCAAACCCGCGTGCTTGATGCTGGTCAGCGGCGAAGCACCCGTACCGCCGTTGTCACCGGCGATCAGGATGTGGTCGGCATGCGCCTTGGCAACGCCCGAAGCGACCACGCCCACCCCGACTTCGCTCACCAACTTGACGCTGATCCGCGCCGACGGGTTGCTGTTCTTCAGGTCGTGAATCAGCTGCGACAAGTCCTCGATCGAGTAGATGTCGTGGTGCGGCGGCGGGCTGATCAGGCCCACGCCAGGCGTGCTGTAGCGGATCCGGGCAATCGTCTTGTCGACTTTCTTGCCGGGCAATTCGCCACCCTCACCGGGCTTCGCGCCTTGGCTGATCTTGATCTGCAGTTCGTCCGCATTGGTCAGGTACTCGATGGTGACGCCGAAGCGTCCCGACGCCACCTGCTTGATCGCTGATCGCTTGGAGTCGCCGTTAGGCAGCGGCTGGAACCGCGCCGGATCCTCGCCCCCTTCGCCCGTATTGCTTTTGCCGCCGAGGCGGTTCATGGCGATGGCCAAGGTCTCATGCGACTCAGCGCTGATGCTACCGAGGCTCATCGCGCCGGTGCAGAATCGCTTGACGATTTCCTTCGCCGGTTGAACCTCTTCCAGCGGCACCGGCGGACCGGCGACACCTTCTTGAAGTTCCAGCAGGCCGCGGAGCGAGCAACGGTTGCGGTTGTCCTCATTGACAGTCTTGGCGAAACGCCAGTACGCATCTTCGTTATTGTTGCGAGCCGCGATCTGCAGATCGCTGATCGCCGTCGGGCTCCAGGCGTGCTTTTCGCCTTCCGCCCGCCAGTGATACTCGCCGAGGTTGGGCAACTGCACCGAGCGATGATCGCCGCGTTCCGGGAACCCGAGCGAATGCCGGCGGAGCGTTTCTTCGGCCAACACATCGAACGTCACGCCCTCGATTCGGCTGGGCGTGCCGCAGAAACAGACATCGATCACTTCGTCCTTGAGGCCGAGCGCTTCGAAGATCTGGGCTCCCTTGTAGCTCTGCAACGTGCTGATGCCCATCTTGGCCATCACCTTGAGCATCCCCTTGGCGACGCCCTTGCGATAGGCCGAGACAATCTTGTCGTCGTTGTCAAACCGCTCGGGCAGCAAGCCGTCGCGACGCGCTTGCCACAGCGATTCAAACGCCAGATAAGGATTGATCGCGTCGGCGCCATAGCCGATCAGCAAGCAGTGATGATGCACCTCGCGGGCTTCACCGCTCTCGATCACCAAGCCGACACGGGTCCGCTTGGCCTGCTTGACCAAGTGATGGTGAACCGCCCCGATCGCCAGCAACGAACTGACGGCGACGCGGGTCTTGCTGACCGCGCGGTCGGAAAGTACCAGCAACTGGATCCCCTCGTCGGCAGCGGCTTCTGCTTCGGCCGCGATCCGGTCGAGCGTCTG